>JAZDKD010000032.1:0-6161 GCA_043803345.1 Pseudomonadota bacterium | reverse complement strand
AACTTAGCTTCTCTTTTGGAGCTTCCTTGACGAGTTTGATGACTTATGTTTATCATCAAAATCTGGAGTGCATATTATGGGTACCACTAGGATTCCGACGTCTCGAAAAGATAAATCAGACTTCGGCCGTTAACTGTTTACAGACGTCAATTATAATGGTTTGAATCACCATGAAACTCTATCCTAAAGCTGCAGGAAACTTTCACTTTTGTCTGGCCGTAAATATCTTCAATGATAATGATTGGTTTTATCTGTGGGAGAAGATGAATGTTATTTTTGAGTGATAGGAGAAACGTCCAACACGATCTAGCCCTCTAGGATTCTCCGGAAAACGGATGCCGAATATCTCATTATATGATTACCTGAAACCCATTGTTCCACACACGACGCTGGAATTTTTCCGGCCGTTATTCTCCGAAAAAATGGTCATCAGAGAAATCGCCTCGGGAGAAACAATTACAGACCAGAATAATGACCAAAATAACATTTTATGCCTTCTGTCCGGAAAGGCCGAGGTGGTGGTGGGATACAGCGCAGCTCAGGAGGTCATACTTGAACAGGTTCTACCTGGAGATGTTTTCGGTGATCTAGCATTCCTAACAGGTCGCCCGTGGCCTTCAGACGCTAAGCTGGTTGCATTGGATCAATCCAAAGCGCTTGAGATTCCAATTGAAGCTTTTCAGAGAGTACTCCGCGAAAATCCCGAATTTACGATTTCCTTGCTAAAATCTCTGGGAAAAAAGATCGTGAGCGTTGACCGAAGCGATTTCGCCTCTCCTTCCAAAACCGACGGTTCCGATTCGTCGGCGGTGTGCAATTATCCGTTACATCCTGGATTACCCGAGGAGGTTCAATCAGTTTTCAGAAAGCTTGCGCTGTCGAACGATTCTGTTTTGATTGTCGGTGAAAACGGGGTAGGAAAAGAAATCCTGGCTTATGCCATCTTTGACGCAGCCGAGACAAATAGAGAAGTTCTGGTCCCGCTGGATGTAATCAGAATAAAACCTAACGCACTAGTCTTTGGAAAAGAAGCGGCAAAGGATTCTGGTCATCATTCATCCACAATAGATCAGCTTCGTTTTTTGTTCGGACATGAGAATCAAACTGAACATAGCTCGAATAAGATAGGTTTGGGGTTTATTGAGTTGGCGCAGAACGGCGCCTTATTTATCAGGGGGGCCCACAGGCTTACTCCAGTAGCTCAGCAAAAGCTTTTGGACGCGCTAAAGACAGGATATTACTGTCCAACAGGTGGGACCAATTTGGTCCACGTGAATTTTAGGCTCATATGCACTACCACCCTAGATCCTCAACGTTACGACCTAGACCACCATCCACTGCTTTATGAACTACGCAATAGCGCTCTCGTTATACCTCCCTTGCGTGATAGACGTTCATTCATTCCGGCGCTGGCTCATCACTACCTGGAACACTACTCGAAGGAGATGAAGAGGAAAACCCCGAAGCTTGAGGATTTAACTTTGCGGGCCATGATTGACTACTCATGGCCGGGGAATGACCTTGAACTCGCCAATGCGATGAGAAGGAGTGTTCTGGTCTCCCCGGGGGGCGTGGTAAGACGGCAGGATCTAACTCTCGAGAGCAGGAGATCTGACACCAAGGCCAGATACAATCTTTTGAAGTTAAGACCCGTAAAACAAGCATTAATGAGTCCTCTGTTCCCTGCAATCCTGCAAAGCGCATTTCTACCTATCTTTCTGGGCATAGTGCTGATGCTTTTCCTGGGCCCTCCCGATCCATCCAGGAACCTTGGTTCGCTGATAATGTGGTCTCTGGCCTGGCCGGGTGTGATTATAGGAGCCTTCTTTGGGGCCAGGATATCGTGCAGTGTCTGCGCAATAGGAGCCTTGAGCAATCTTGCCAAAAGGATCTTGGCATTGGAGATCCCTTTTCCTGAAGTTTTGAAAAGAAGAAGTGATTTTCTGATTGCCGGTGGAATCCTTTTCATCATATGGCTTGAATGTGTGACCGACATCCGAAGTTCTCCCTTCAATCTTGGGCTTTTACTACTAACCATGTTCGTGTTGGCGTTTGTGCTCAATACTGTATGGTCACGCCAGGCTTGGTGTCGCTATCTCTGCCCATTAGGAGGCATGACCGGCCTAATGGCCAGGACTTCCATCCTTGAACTGCGGGCGGACCACGAGGTTTGCCTCTCCAATTGCACTACTCAGGATTGTTACGTTGGGGCCGAGCGCGCCGAAGGGTGTCCATTCAGCCAGGTGGTAGCTACTCTTCACAGTAACCAGTTCTGCAAGATTTGCGGAAGTTGTGTCAAGAATTGCAGTCATGACGCTATAAAGCTAAATCTAAGACTTCCCGGATATGAATTGGGCGAGGTTCGCTATGTGAGGACAGGGACAGGGTTTCTTGTATTGGGCCTTATGGGTGGATTGCTCGCCGATACGCTCACAAGAATGCCATTTTATAATGGCATGAGCGCTTATGTAGCACAGGGGATGAAATTCACTGTTCTATTCGTTGGATCGATTACGGCTGTGAATTTGATTTTCATGTCGGCTGTCTTGGTGTCTCACAAGTTTTACAGAGAGAAATTCTCCGAAAATTATTCCCGTTTCGCCTTGGCGATGTTGCCCCTAACCTGTATGATGTTTTTGGCTTTTCATGTGTACTATCTCTTGACTCTAGGGCCTCAGATGGTCGCTCTTGTCAGTCAGTATTTTGGTGGATACGACACCGTCACGAGTCATATCATCCAGATTCCAAATAAGTTAATTCTATTAGCGCAGGTAGTCCTGATAATTCTGGGGCTGATTTGGACTTTGATCACCGCCTATCGAGTTGGACTTTCCACTCCCCGAGGGAAGTACGCCAGACGAATAGGCATAATCCCGCACGCGGCATTTTCCGTTCTTGTGGCGTTCACCTTTGTGAGGGTTATTAAAACGGCGTTTGGACTTTGAGATCTGGAGGGTTTAAAAAGATCATCTCCATAAATAGCGTTCCCAAACCTATGTCAATCTTTTGGGGGAATTTAGGTTAACTCGGTGTCTCGGAAGCCTGGAGTTTCCATCGACTCTTTGGCCCTACTGGAGCGACCCTGCATGAGGACGTAGAGGGCAGGAGTGAAGAATATGCCTAGAACGGCAACTCCCCCAACATCCCGGAGAAAACCACCGCTCCCACCGATACACGGCTGACCGCTCCGGCTCCAGATTATGAGGCTATGTTACAGGATTTGAAATCATGTGCCAGGGTTACCTTAATTTGTCACTTAGAGGAGTTCAAAGCGGAACCCTAAATGGAAACCAATTGTCATAGCAAATTACAGGGTGGGGCATTATTGAATTTCGACAGGAAGGAGGCGATCCAAACAGCCAATGTTATTGCGCAGGTTGAAGGAAATTTTTTCTTAAGATCTAAAAAAAGCATCGTGAATCACAATGAAAGGAGGGAAACAACATTTGCTCGGTGATTCCAGGAGCGACTTAGCTGGAGCTCTTGAGGCAACTTGCAGTTATGATCTGACGCTCTCGGTATATTTCTTACCGAGTTACGCCAACTCACTGAATTGTGCGTAGATTTCAACAAATGACGTCTGCGCATTACCACAAAAGGAGGAGATGTCATGATCATTCAAGGAGCCGACCTATTCAGTGCCATGAGTTTGGACGCCATCAATGAAATAAAGACTTCCATCGTAGAAGAATCCCACGACAAAGGTTCATTACTTTTCAAGCAGGACGATCCCGCAAAATATTTTTATACACTTATAAACGGGAGGGTACAACTTGCCATAGGCAAGGAAGGGGAAATAGATTATACGATTAGTCGTCCGGGTGAGATCTTTGGATTGTCAAGCATGGTCGATCGAGAGTGCTATACAGCGAACGCTCAGTGTATAGCTCCAACTAAAATCGCCAAAATACAAAAGGACAAACTTGAGCAAATACTTGAGAAATACCCCCGTGACGCAACACTTTTCTTCAAGCATCTGTCTGCCGCCATCATGAAAAGGCTCATAGATAATTATGGCGCATTTCTGTCGCAAGGAAGCCTTCAGGGAGTTTCTTACGGTTCTCGGCAGGTAGCTAGTGAAAGTGAGGACTAGCAGGCTTCAGTGGTCTTTACCGGCACGGGCCTCGAAGTATCATTCGAGGCCCGCCAAGCACATAATATTATCGCAGCCTTGAACGTGTAGAATTCAGCAATGATCAATTTCTTACTTGAAATTGGCATGAGTGTATTTCTTGCGATGTAATTTTAGGAAATTGCTGACTAATTTGTCCCAATATGCTTCATAAAATCTTCAAAAAGTAATAGAAAATTACAGAAGGATATCAAAAGAAACGGGAATAGTCCTAGAGGTTGTTTGGCTTCTTTTGATTTGCTATGCTCAAGAGATTAATACCCAATTTTTTACGAGAGCGGTTCTGTAGGAGTTGGTAGAGATGACAGCCAGGACTAACCGATATTCGTTTTCATTCGTAATGCTTGCCGCAATAATTGTCGGAACTCATGAATATGTCTCTGCTGAGACACCACATTCCAATGAGCGATCTCAAGTGATTAAGCTCCTCAAGAGCATTGAAAACAATCAATATGAGTCGTTTGTGGAGGATGGTTCAGAATATTTCAGATCCAGAATATCAAAACAGCATCTTGCGAATGTTTCAGAGAGGCTCGGTCAGCAACTCAAGAATGGTTTCGAGGTTATATACTTAACAGAGTTCAAACAGGCAGGACTTGTGGGATCAGTTTGGAAAATCGAGTACAAAGATGGGTCAGACGACGCCCTTGCGAAGATCTTCATTGAGGGCGGGAAGGTAGCGGGTTTCTGGTTTCAGTGAGAATAGCTTCTCAGTTTCATTGTAATAAGGGACTGTTGTGGTCTCGACCCCGGATGAGCATACATTCCAGAGCCTTCCCGGCGGCCGCCAGCTTCTCGGCATTGATTCCAGTTGAGATCCCCATTGTTTGCATGAACTCCACAACCGATAATGTGTCAATATTTCCCGCAGCCCCTGGAATAAAGGGACATCCTCCCAATCCACCTACCGACGCGTCAAATTTACGGACTCCCGCCTCCAATCCTGCCCTTAAATTATTCATTCCCATCCCTTTCGTATCGTGAAGGTGAAGGCTTACGCAGTCCACAGGAACCATTCGCTCTATGATGTTTACGAGAGATTTGACATCGTTCGGGCCTGCCATACCCGTTGTGTCCGCCAGCGCTATCTCGCCTGCTCCTGAATCAAGGAATTGATCAACCATTTCTTTTACCACAGATTGATGGACGTTACCTTCAAAAAAGCAGCCGAATGCGCACATTACCCCAGCGGTTACATTGATACCGGCCCTCTTTGAGAGGCGAATCATGCCAGACGCTTTTTGCATGGCATCTGTGCGAGAGACGTTTGTGTTTCTCTTGCTGTGAGTGTCGGAAGCTGAAACAAAGATTTCGACATGCTTTACATCCAGTTCAATTGCGATTCGGAGGCCCCTCTCGTTGAGAATGAGAACACTCATCGCCACTCGTTCAATTAAGCGCCTTAATCCCTTCACGACTACTTCCGTTCCCGCCATCTGAGGAACCATTCTGGGGTTTACAAAGGAGCCGACCTGGATGTGAGCGAGACCAGAGTCGGCCAAAGCCTCAATTACTGAAATACGTTGAACTGGCGTCAAAATAACCGGCTCATTCTGAAGTCCGTCACGCATGCAGACTTCTTGAATAGTGACCGAAAAGGGACTTGTTTTTTTCATTGAACAGTATTATGGCAAAAAGGTTACAATTGCTTTTTTATAAGCTTGGCGTAAACAACCGAAAAACTATTCTAATTCTAACCCTATCTTAACATGGGCAGGCAATATTGCCTTCAAAGATGTCAGACATTTTACATGGAATGAAAATCCAAATCCATATGCTGTCGGAACTTAAACTCACTTGACATGTCATTGCTAAACAGGTAAATAGCGAGACTGTGGCGGATATACACTGTGAAGTGTGTCCGCCGGATTTTTTTAGGAGGATCTTATGGACATAGTAGCCAACCTTCCAGCACCGGAAGAATGCGCTTCCAAAATATTTAGGTATACAGGTCAAAAGTACGAACCGGAAATCGCCGGCGAACTATGGCCAAAAATTCTTCATCACAAGTGGATTCTATCGGAAAAAC
>JAZDKD010000031.1:0-8835 GCA_043803345.1 Pseudomonadota bacterium | reverse complement strand
AATCGAAGGGAATGTGTCAACCAAAAAAAGAATCAACTAATTTTTGGAAAGATACATCTAGCGTAATGCGCCGAAAGTTCCCTGGGAGCAAGGGACAGGATTACACGCCGGAGGTGGAGGGCATGCCGGAGGTGGACAAATTCTGTATGTAGCTGGACTGGGCTCGGGTGGGCATTTGCATATGGTCATCGCTGGCGGAGGAGGCCCGACAAGCTTTCTGGGATAACACCTCACCGGGGGGCATGGTGTACACGGTGGAATAGTAGGCGGTCCAGCGCAAATTGGCGGACCGGGGGGGCCATAAGTCATAGGAGCTAATTCACATGGATCAGGCGGAGGCATATATGCGTCTGAGACCAGGGGCACAAAAAAAACGAAGACCAGACCAAACCATATAACCACAAGTTTCATCATAAATGTCACTTGCCACCTTCAAACCAAAGAAGACAACCACCTAAATCAACAGTGATGAAATCAAAGCCACAAATTTTATTGATGCACGAATGTAATCAGAATACAGAAGGTCCGAGCTAGAGTCAAGAAATTTTCAGATATGTGGTAGATTTTTCACTCTTAGTTTTAATTAATAGACTTAATTACCTAATTTATATGGTTATTTATCTATAAAGATGGCCCGCTTGTATGTGTCAGCCAGAATGCTAACCTGTTCCCTCACCAAAGCGTGGGCGTCATTTGTAGTGGCAGGAAGGTCAAATGTGTAATTCAGATTATCTACTATGCACTTTACCAGTCCGGATTCATCGCTTGGCTGGACTGAACTCTTTAAATAGTAATTGCTTCTTCTCTTTGTAGATTTTTCAGCAAACGGCCATAGATTCTTCCATGAAAGGGCTTCAGCTAATATCTTCGATGGTTTAGGTCGGAGGATTACTTGAGATTCTATTGGACATTCCAACATCATTTCTATCAGAGAAAATAACGCTCTCAGGTAATTGATGTCTGTAGCGACCAGTCCATATAAGTGCCAATCAGTAACCATCCTATTAACGATCGTGATGTAAGTTTCGTCGATTTCCGATGCGGACGGGCAAAAAAACGACTTACAGGCCATGCTGCCATAGTGGCACAGCCCTCTAAAATCAATTCCATTGTTGCCTGGGGTTTTGGGATGGAGCATGCACCCGACGGTTTTGTAAGTATCGTCTATAAAACCTGTGTATTCACAAACATGGATCTCAGTGTCCCATTGCCGAACCCCAAAAACAAACTTAGATTTATTAGCAAAATCGCATATCGCTTCGACATTCCTGGGGACATTCTTAAAAGAGCTGGTTTTCCTGATGAGTAACGAGTTCAGAATCTCGCGCCTGCCATCTAGAACATTGTAAAGGCCGCAACAAGCTGCGCAGGATTTGGACGAATCGGGGTGACAGATGCTCATGTCTTTAAGCTTTCCCGATTCGCCGTAACGCACATCTAGGTGTGGCTGAAAGGTTATTGCTAATACTGGTAAAACCCTCGACCACTCTTTTTCCCAAAGTAACCAGCGTCCACGTATTTCTTGAGTAACGGGCATGGTCTGTATTTGGTATCCCCAAACCCTTCGCACAGAACGTTCATAATTGCCAGACAGGTATCTAGCCCGATAAAATCAGCCAAAGTCAAAGGCCCCATTGGGTGGTTCATTCCAAGCTTCATGACCTCATCAATCGCTTCAACTGTCCCTACCCCTTCAAAAAGAGCGTATATCGCCTCATTGATCATAGGCATGAGGACCCGGTTGGATATAAACCCTGGGAAATCTTGAGCCTCCACCGGAGCCTTACCAAATTTCCTGGACAGTTCCAATGTCAGGCTGGTCGTCTCCTGGTCAGTAGCCAAACCGTTAATCACCTCGACCAGTTTCATAACTGGAACCGGGTTCATAAAATGCATTCCTATAAATTTTTCTGGCCGATTGGTTGACGCCGCCAGTTTGGTTATTGAGATTGATGATGTGTTGCTGGATATAATTCTTCCGGCAGCCATTACTTCATCAAGCTTTTTAAAAACTTCTCTTTTTAGATCAAAATTTTCGATTATCGCTTCCACGACAAAATCGGCTCCTTCAAAATCTTTCAGATCAATACTGGGTTTTACTCGTCCCAAAATGGCTGACTTTTCTTCCGGCGTCATCTTGCCTTTGGAAACAGCTCGATCCAAATTTTTCTCAATTGTTTTGAGCCCTTTGTCCACGAACTCCTTCTTGACGTCATTCATTATAACGTCCAATCCAGCCGCTGCGGCAACATGCGCTATACCGTTACCCATCTGGCCGGCTCCAACTACTCCAAAAACCTTTACTTCCATGAAACTCCTCCTAAAAACAAAGAATTTGACACGACTCTCCCTTTAAACTACATTTTGGTCGTGCGCCCGTAGCTCAGGTGGATAGAGCGCAACACTCCGGATGTTGAGGCCGGACGTTCGAGTCGTCTCGGGCGCACCAAATCAAAAAGAATTCCCTCCCTTCATCGGACTCCAATCAATCCATTGACTAGGTCTGGAGCGTCGAGACATCAACTTACCTGATCAATTACATGGAGTTCATCCCCAAAGTTTGTGAGCTTCTCCATGCCATCCTGCCCAACCACAAAAGTGTTCTCGATTCCAGCAAGGCCTTTACCAGGGATAATGAATTTGGGCTCAAGCGCCAACACCATTCCTTCCTCCAGAACATGCGGCGACTTTTTTCCAATCACTGGGAGTTCATCAAGCTCTAATCCCACACCATGCCCCACAAAAGACACGGGTGAGGGAAATCCCATAAAATGAGCCGATTCCCCAACGACTTCCGACATCTGAACAGCCAGGTCGTAAAGGGCCTCTGTAGATACTCCGGGCTTACCAATCCGACTTAATGCTTCCTGAATTTCGAGAGCAACCGAATGAATTCTGGAAAATGTTTCTGGCGCGTTCCCGATAAAAAACGTTCTCGCCTGGTCCACCATATATCCGTCAACAATGCCTACATAATCAATTTGGATTGGTTCACCAGCGCGAATTTTTTTTGTTCCAGCTCCCTGAGGCATTGAAGGGTTGGGACCTGGGCCGCCTGTGGGACCTACCGAACAACTGGGAACAGCCAGATTCTCTCCGGACATGATGTGACCGTAAAACACCTCTTGGTTAAAACCCCGAACTCTGACGAGCCCCTGATGCCCCCTCTTTCTATAGAAAGATTCCAAAATTCCGGCAAGCTCTATCTCCGAAAGGCCCTCCTCTAAAACCTCTGCCACGATATTGAACATTTCGTCATTGAGTTTAGCCGCTCTACGCTGCAATCCCAGTTCATAAATCGACTTAACCATCCTCGTCTCACGTATCAATTTGGAAACATCACAAACCTCGGCGCTTGGGAACAATCTCGTATATGAGCGGAAATTGTTGACCGGCAAAACATCCAGTTCCATACCCAATCTACGAAAGTGACATGGGAAGACCGCCTCGATTATATCACTCAGTTCTGAAAGACCGTGCAATGGAACTATATTCTCCAGAGGAGAATCTTGTCTAGCCCTTTCAAAGCTCTTTCTAACCATCAGCAGAGGGGTTCCATCTGACGGGATCAGAAGGTGGGCGTCCTGTCCCGTCCCGGAAAAATAATACAGGTCTGCCCTTTGAACTATTAGAGCGGCGTCTAAGGAATTTTGAGCCAGTTTCGATTGAAAGACTTTTATACGACGATCTATCTCGTATTGAGGAACTGAAGGCATAAATGACTGAGACCTCTCAATTTCCTGAATTTATAATATAAACGTTAATCAATCTGTTCAAGCTGCGCCCGAACTTGTTGACGCTTGGGGTTCTATTATTACCTTCAAAGATGATTCCGCCTCGGCTACTAAAGAAAACCCTTCTTGAGTTCTTTCAAGAGGCAACAGATGTGTGATCATGTCGGAAACCACAATTTTCTTTTCGGCTATTAGTTCAATGACGGCAACGATGTCTTTCGGACTCCCCGCGTAAGATGAAGTCATTGTAATTTCCTTGCGCCACAGTTCATTAAATGGCATGGCAACTTCCATGCCGGGGTCTGTCGGAGCAAAAAAGAGTATGCGGCCCCCTCTATCGACAAGCCTGAAAGCCTGGGAAACGGCGGCAATTGCTCCGGTAGCCACTATAACCACTTCAGGCAGCCGACTATCATTAGCCTCCATGACCCGTTCGACAATGTCTGGCCCTGCCTCAATTGTGGTGTAAGCTCCACATTGTTTAGCCAAAGCCAATCTTTGAGGATTAATATCCACCGCGATTATTCGGCTTGCTCCAACCCGGTCCGCCAGTTTTATATGTAATAGCCCGGTTATCCCAGCGCCAATGACAAGGAAACGTTTTGACGGATCCCATCCCACATGAAACTGACCTCTGAATACACAGGCAAGCGGCTCAATGAATACAGCCTCCTGATAAGACATAGAATCAGGCAAACGAAAAACCCCGTGTCTAACATTTATAGTAGGGACACGCAAATACTCAGCAAAGCCTCCTGGGTCAAAATTCGTCTTAGCTAGAGTATCACAAACCGAATGGTGATTTGACAGGCAGTAACGGCACATATTGCATGGAACATGGTGAGACACGAAAACTCGTTCTCCAACTTTCCAGTCGTTGATTTGTGAACCGACTTCCGCTATCTCTCCAGCTATTTCATGACCCAACACTAGTGGAGCTTTGGGAACTCTGTACCATTCTAGGACATCACTGCCACACACACCACTTGCCCAAACTTTTACTAAGAGTTCATCTGAACCAATTTTGGGTTTTGGTCTCTCTTCGACTCTAATATCGTGGTTGTTGTAATACATTGCGACGCGCATTCGGTTAAACTCCACATCTTCCCCCATTGTTTGGAAACATGGGGTATTCGCCTTGCGATCTTTCTTTTCCAGTAACACAATTACAAGACGCCTATAACTAGTTCAGATCTTAATTTTTTTCTTTTCATCCTCATAAATTTTGATGGCTTTCTCGGGCAATTCTTCATGATGAACAACCGATTTAACAGCCTTGATCATACCTACCGGGCAATCAGACTGAAATATGTTCCGTCCCATGTCAACACCAACTGCGCCTCTTTTTACCGCATTGTAGGCCATTTCCAGCGCCTCAATCTCAGGGAGTTTCTTGCCGCCTGCCATGACTATTGGAACAGGACAGGTTTGCGTCACTTTTTCAAAATTCTCGCAATAATAAGTTTTTACTATGTTCGCGCCCATTTCAGCAGCGATGCGCGATGAAAGCGCTAAATATCTGGAGTCCCTAGCCATGTCCCGACCTACTGCGGTAACAGCTAGAATTGGTATCCCCGCCGAGTGCCCGGCGTCAATTAACTTTGCAAACGCTAACAATGTTTGATGCTCGTAAGGAGCGCCTACATAGATGGACAGAGCCATACCCGACACGTTAAGTCTTACGCAGTCTTCGATGGCGACATTTAGAGTTTCATTCGACAATTCCGACAATACACTTTGCCCCCCGGAAACACGCAAGACTATGGGCGCCTGCACGCCGGGAGAGACAGAGGTCCTAAGTATGCCCCTGGTTAGCATTAAACAGTCAGCATACTCCGCCAGCGGGGCAAGAGTCTCTGCCATGACTTCAAGCCCGGAAGTGGGCCCCTGAAAATATCCGTGATCAACCGCAAGCATGACTGTGCGACCTGTGTCAGGTTTGATGATCCTGCCTATTCGATTTTTCATACCCCAGTCAAGATGAGCGCAACCTTTCACATGAAAGCCTGTGACACCACCAGAAGCCGCCTTCACATCCCTAGCCTCTCGAAAACCCTCAAGATCAGCCATTTTTTCACCCCGAAACATAATTAGTCATAAGTGTAAAATTTAACAAACAGCAGGAATCGAGTCAACTGAACCAAAGGGATGGTTGGAAATCTTGACCAAGATGAAAGTCAAAAACAGATTTCGTCAACATTCCTAGAGGCTTCCATTCAGGCAGCTTCCTGAATTATCTTGACAAAATCGGAACTTTTTCATAATAAATAAAATGATGCTTGTCTTTCCCCCTCGGCCTCATCTGGGACTACGGGCGTGAAGCAAGGAAGTTTTGTTAGGATCTGACGCTCGTGGCTCTGGCCAGCAATCACCAACAAAATGATTAAACTGCCGAAAATGGTAATTATCTGTGTCAACCTGCTCTCGTTGATTGACTGAGGGCGATTTTGTATCAAAGGAGAAGAAAAAGTGGCCGCTATTAACATCTATGTCGGGAATCTGTCCTTTAACACCGGAGAGGAGCAACTAAGAGAGCTTTTCGAAGCTTACGGACAGGTCGAATCAGCAACTATCATTTCCGACAAATTTACTGGACGTCCGCGTGGCTTTGGCTTCGTCAAGATGCCTGAACGTGAAGAGGGACTGAAGGCAATTCAGGAATTGGATTCCAAAGATTTTATGGGTCGCAACATCAAGGTGAATGAAGCCCGTCCCCGGACAGACAGGGATAGAGGAGATCGACAAGGTGGAGGCGGTCGAGGCAAAGGTTCTGGTTGGCGACAATAGTATTGCTATTTTGCGGACTTTCTGGACGCATTGATGGCGTAGCGAACCAGTTCAATCTCCGGAAAGTCCGTCTTAAAATATTAATTTAACCTTTGATTTCGCTTTCTTACACACTCGCCTTGCAATCATGACCTTCCTCATTAGTTTTGCCTTATTTTGCTCGACCAAAGTCTCATATTTTGTTACTCTTTCTAAAATGTTTTATTCGCCTCTATACTTCGAAACCTCTGAATTTTTCTCTTGGGATGCCGGATAGGAATTTTAGGCTTTTGTTTCAAGCTCAGAAGGTTTTAACTAGCGTAAAAGGCAAAACTGATTTTTTCAAGACAATTTATTGCGAGGAATTCTCATGATGAACGACAGGATACTTAGCGCCGCTACTTCAGGAGACACGTCGGAACTGCAAAATTTGGTGAGTTCGGGGTGCGATCTAAATATCAGGGATCCTTTTGGATGGACTCCTCTCATGTGGGCCGCTTCTATGGGTTTCCCCGAAGCGGCGAAATTGCTTGCCCAAAATGGGGCTGAATTGGACACTGCGGATCAATATGGCGCCACGGCATTGATGAAAGCATCCAGACGAGGTCATGTGGACGTTGTCAGAGCCCTTCTGGAAGCCGGCGCATCTGTGAACGCGGAGGACGAATTCGGATGGACAGCTCTCATGAGGGCGGCTCGACGCGGATATACCGACGTAGTTAAAATCCTTATCGATTTCGGCGCCAACATAGAAGAAGCTGATCAATATGGCGCCACAGCCTTGATAATGGCAGCGTCGGAAGGACATGTTGAAACTGTGAATGCGCTTCTTGAAAAAGGGGCTAACCCTCAAGCCATGGATCGAAACAACTGGACCGCTCTAATGTGGGCCCAGTCCATGAGACACTCCGGCGTTGTCGACGTACTCAAAGATTGCAATAACAAGTCATAATTCTAGAGAGACTATTCAAATTGCTCAGGCCCCACTAAATACCAAATTATGCAATTATTAATTTAGGAGATCTCCATGCATGAAAAATTGTTGAAATTCGCGGCTGAAGGAAATGTAGAGAAAGCTCTAGCCCTACTCAACAAAGGGGCTGATCCTAACTGCGCTAACGAATATGGCTACACTCCTTTGCTCCTCGCATGTTCAGAAGGGAAACTAGATCTTGCAAAGATTTTGCTCGATCGAGGGGCGAACGTCAACGATAAGACTACATCAGGCTGGACATCACTGCTTTGGGCTTCTTCCATGGGGTATAACGATCTAACTCTGCTGTTGGCCGACAAAGGCGCGGACTTGGAGGCTTGTGATCAGTATGGCGCCACATCACTGATGAAAGCATGCCGACGCGGCCACGGGGAAGTTGTCAAAACGCTTCTAAGCAAAGGGGCGAAAGTCAACGCCAAGGATGATTACGGATGGACCCCGCTCATGAGGGCATGCCGAAAAGGTTTTCTTGAGATTGTTAATGACTTGGTTGACTATGGCGCCGGCATGGAGGAACACGATCAATACGGTGCCACAGCGTTGATAATAGCTGCTTCAGAGTTCAAAACTCAGGTGGTAAAATGTCTGATAGACAGAGGGGCCGACCCGAACGCCACCGATAGAAACGGATGGACGGCGTTACGATGGTCCAGATCTATGGGTTATGTAGCTGTAACTAAAATTCTCGAGCCAATCACAAGGGTTTGATGTACGGACAGGGGTTAGGGGAATTGACCATAACCCAACCCAATATGAACTGTCAGGTCACGTTGCCCTTCTGCGCAATCATGAATTTTCACCACACAAGGATTTTTGAACAACATTATTGGGGTCGGTCCGTTACACGTGGCGTTCGTCCATTATCCTCCTTGCTTTCCCTGAGCTTCTAGGTATTGACCCTTTCCTCAGTATGATTACCGGCGCTTTGATTCCCAATATCTGCCTAATCTTCTCCCCTATCTTTCGGGAAAGTTCTTTAATTTGCTCAGAATCAGGGTCATAGTTTTCAGCTTTCAATTCTGTCTCAACAACTATTGAATCGGCATATCCTTTTTTCCGAAGGCGGATTTGGTAAATTGGCTCAACAAAATCAAAAGACATTAGAGCTGTCTCAATCTGTGATGGGAATACGTTTACGCCGCTTATGATCATTACATCATCTGTTCGTCCCATTACCTTATCCATGGTTATAAGAGTTCTGCCGCACTCACATTTGCTTCGGGTCAGTCGGCAAATGTCTCTGGTCCTATATCTGATCAGGGGCATGGCCTCTCTCTGAATAGCCGTTAACACCAACTCACCATTACGACCTTCTTCCATTGGCTCTAATGTGACAGGGTC
>JAZDKD010000030.1:0-4807 GCA_043803345.1 Pseudomonadota bacterium | reverse complement strand
TCTTTTCGCGATTATTTTCGAGAACCGCTATAAAGCTAATCGAAACCTTTTTCTTGAGATACCCAAACACGGCGGTCACGTGGGCTTTATGTCTCGAAACAGGGATTCAGAATACTGGTCAGAGACGCGCGCTGTCTCTTTTCTGGAACAATATTCCGGATCATAAGTGGTTCTATTACCAAAAAGACTATTCCTCAAAAAAATATTAGTTAGAATAAAAAACCAACATAGGCCTATCCAAACAGGGGCTTTATGTAGTTACTCAGTTCGTTTTTGCGCCAGCCAGATTGACGGTCCAACCAAGTCAACTTTCCAATATTGTTGAGCTGAATAGCTATTTTGAATGCTGAACATCAAATTCAAACTTTTGGATTGCCCTTCACTTCCGTATTTAGTATCAATGATGGTTAATCTAGAATTATGATTCAAACTATAAGGGGAAGCGCCACATGCCAAAACGCGACGACATCAAGAAAGTCATGATTATCGGCTCCGGTCCAATCGTAATAGGACAGGCTTGTGAATTCGACTACTCAGGCACTCAGGCCTGCAAGGCTCTCAGGAAAATGGGCTACGAGATTGTCCTTGTCAATTCGAACCCCGCAACCATCATGACTGACCCGGGCATGTCGGACGTTACCTACATTGAACCTTTGAATCTCAAGACCATGACCAGAATCATCGAAAAGGAGAGACCTGACGCATTGTTGCCAAATCTCGGCGGACAATCAGGGTTGAACCTTTCGTCAGAGTTGCATAAAGCAGGGGTTTTGGACAAATACGGGGTGAAAATTATCGGTGTCCAGGCTGATGCTATAGAAAGAGGCGAGGACCGAATTGCATTCAAGGAAACCATGAATCGACTAGGAATTGAAATGCCGAAAAGCGCTCCCGCATTTACAGTCTCAGAAGCCGAGAATATAGCGGACGAGCTTGGTTACCCTGTGGTCATAAGGCCCGCCTACACAATGGGTGGAACGGGTGGAGGCCTTGTCTACAATGTGGAAGAGCTGCGAGTCATAGCCAGTCGTGGAATCGCCGCCAGTCTTGTAGGTCAAATCCTGGTCGAGGAATCTGTGCTGGGATGGGAGGAACTCGAACTGGAGGTTGTTAGGGACTCTAAGAACCAGATGATTACCGTATGCTTCATAGAGAATGTTGACGCCATGGGTGTTCACACCGGCGATTCATACTGCACAGCTCCTATGCTTACCATAGATCTGGAATTGCAAAAGAGGCTTCAGAAATTTTCATACGATATAGTTGAAGCCATAGAAGTTATAGGGGGCACCAACATACAGTTTGCGCACGATCCTAAGACCGGAAGGATTGTTGTGATTGAGATAAATCCGAGAACCTCTCGCTCATCCGCTTTGGCGTCAAAAGCCACTGGATTTCCTATTGCTTTAATCTCGGCGATGCTGGCGGGCGGCATGACCCTGGATGAAATACCGTATTGGAGAGATGGGACACTCGATAAATACACCCCCAGCGGAGACTATGTAGTTGTCAAGTTTGCTCGATGGGCTTTTGAAAAGTTCGTAGGAGCGGAAGATAAACTGGGAACTCAGATGCGAGCGGTCGGCGAGGTTATGAGCATCGGAAAGAACTACAAGGAGGCCCTTCAAAAGGCTATACGATCCCTTGAAACAGGCCGATACGGGCTTGGTTTCGCCAAGGATTTTCACGACAAGCCGTTGGAATCTTTGATGGACTTACTGTCCGAGCCTTCCAGCGAGCGTCAGTTCATTATGTATGAGGCGTTACGAAAGGGAGCAAGCATTGATAGTCTCTACCAAAAGACCTACATCAAGCACTGGTTTATTGAGCAGATGAAGGAGCTGGTCGAAACAGAAGAGCAAATTCTGAAGTTCCAAGGAAAGGATATCCCTGACACTCTTCTTGAGCAAGCGAAGAAAGATGGTTTTTCGGATCGTTACCTCTCTCAATTGCTAAATATTCCGGAAAAAGACATCAGGCTAAAACGAAAGTCCATAGGCATTGTTGAAGCATGGGAGCCGGTCCCCGTCAGTGGCGTGGAAAATGCCGCATATTATTTTTCGACGTACAACGCAAGCGATAAAGTGGATTCCAGTAACAGACCAAAAATAATGGTTTTGGGGGGCGGCCCCAACCGGATTGGGCAGGGTACCGAATTTGATTATTGCTGCGTTCACGCTGCTTTTGCAATCAGGGACATGGGCTATGAGTCTATTATGGTCAATTGCAATCCTGAAACCGTATCTACTGATTATGACACTTCCGACAAGTTGTATTTTGAGCCTCTGACGGTGGAGGATGTCCTGAGCATTTATGAAAAGGAGAAACCTGAAGGGGTAATAGTTCAATTTGGAGGGCAGACTCCCTTGAACATAGCGACCGAACTCGCCGAGGCGGGAGTCAAAATAATCGGGACATCCCCTGATGTAATCGATTTGGCCGAGGATAGAGACCGTTTTCGTCATATGATGCGTAAACTTGGAATCCCTCAGCCTGATTCAGGTATGGCTTCCAACCTGGAAGAAGCGCTAAAGATATCCAAGACAATTGGTTACCCCTTGATGGTGAGACCTTCTTATGTCCTTGGTGGACGGGCTATGGAAGTTATCCATGACGAAGACATGCTGAGGCGTTATGTCGAGATTGCGGTTGATGTTAGTCCTGAGAGACCCATATTGATTGGCAGATTCCTGGAGAGGGCTATCGAGGCGGAAGCCGATGCTGTGTCAGACGGTACGGACGCTTTTGTTCCGGCGGTAATGGAACATATAGAGCTGGCCGGCGTTCATTCAGGAGATTCTGCATGTGTAATTCCGCCAATTAGTATCCCAGCTAA
This sequence comes from Pseudomonadota bacterium, assembly GCA_043803345.1. Lineage (GTDB taxonomy): Bacteria > Desulfobacterota > Desulfomonilia > Desulfomonilales > Desulfomonilaceae > CAJBEZ01. The sequence goes on along the minus strand of JAZDKD010000030.1, from coordinate 1,971 downwards.
ACATCTTGAAACCATCAACGAATATACCCGAAAGATTGCCGTAGAACTGGGCGTGGTAGGTCTTATGAACATCCAGTACGCAATTGCCAAAGACACAGTATTCATCCTTGAAGCCAATCCAAGGGCTTCGCGAACAGTTCCTCTCGTTTCAAAAGTGTGCAATATAGCCATGGCCAGAATGGCCACCCAAATTATGATGGGAAAGAAACTTGCTGACTTCGATGTAAAGCCTAAGGCCTTTGCGCACTATGGGGTCAAGGAAGCGGTTTTTCCGTTTAACATGTTTCCGGAGGTTGACCCAGTGCTTGGACCTGAGATGCGTTCAACCGGAGAAGTGCTAGGATTGGCCGATTCATTCGGGCTGGCCTTCTTCAAGGCTCAGGAAGCTACACAGGGACCGCTTCCATTAAAGGGAACAGTGCTTATTTCGGTGACACGAAATGATAAGCCCGCAGTGCTGGAGGTGGCGAGACAATTTGTTGAACTTGGGTTTGACATAAAAGCCACAAAGGGAACTTATCTGTATCTTTCAGAGAACGGAATCCGTTCCGAACTTGCGTTAAAACTAAATGAAGGCCGTCCAAACATCGTTGATCATATAAAGAACAGGGAAATCGATCTCGTGATCAACACTCCAAACGGCAGACTCAGCAAAGGTGACGATTCGTACATAAGGAAATCAGCCATCAGGTATAAAGTTCCTTATATCACGACACTGGCGGCGGCTTTTGCGGCCGCCAAGGGTATTGGGGCGATTAGGAACAAAGATGGCGAAATAAAATCCGTTCAGAGCTACCATAAGGATATTATTTGAGTGAAGCCCCGGTTCCTGATTCGCCAAGGAATATCTCAAGACCCACAGGGGAGGCCTTAGCGTAAATCCTTTCGAGGAACTCAAGAAAATTATCCTGTCCTCTCCACAGGGGAAAACTACCAAATATTCTGACCTGAACTGCGGGAATTGATGGTATTGAGGCCTCATTACAGTCAATGCCGCCAGCCTTAAATATTTGCATATATTTTGAAAAAATGCCTTAACAAAGCGACAACAACTAGTCAAGTATGGAAATCAGGTTTCTGATCTTTGAATATCGTCGATTGGAATTGAAATGGCTACACTCATAATAACTTATGTTGTGGTGGGGATTATTGCAGGAGTTCTGGCGGGTTTACTCGGAGTGGGCGGTGGATTGGTAATTGTTCCGATGCTCCTTTACTGTTTTACTGAGCAAGATTTTTCATATGACCAGATAATGCACATAGCCCTTGGAACCTCTATGGCTAGCATTATTTTTACTTCAATATCCAGCTTTATGGCCCATAATCGACATGGAGCCGTTCGATGGGACATTTTTAAAGGTATAGTCTTGGGCATACTTTTGGGAACATTTCTTGGTTCATGCGTGGCCGCCAGAATGTCAACGGCTTTTCTAAGTGTCTTTTTTGTAATTTTTTTGTATTACGTGTCCTTCCAGATGGCTCTGGACAGAAAGCCCAGCGCTTCAAGAGAATTACCCGGCAGTCTTGGAATGTTCGGTGTAGGCAATATTATCGGTGCTGTATCGAGTTTTGTCGGGATAGGAGGGGGAAGTCTTTCTGTCCCTTTTATGATTTGGTGTAACATTCCGCCCCATCATGCCATTGGCACTTCCGCTGCGATTGGTTTCCCTATAGCGATCGCCGGGACGATAGGCTATATATATGCAGGAATAAATAAATTGAACTTGCCGGATTATTCTTTAGGCTACGTTTATCTTCCAGCGCTCGCTGGAATTGTTTTCTCCAGCGTCATGACCGCGCCTCTGGGAGCTAAACTCGCTCATCGCTTGCCGGTCAGGAGGCTGAAACAGGTTTTCCTGGGCGTTCAGTTCCGGGATGGAATCGAAGTCAAGCGGGAAGAGGTGCTCGCCGTTGCTTGATCCATTTTACACACCTATGGACAGAACCTCCCCCCACTTGCTAAAATCGCAG
>JAZDKD010000029.1:0-11088 GCA_043803345.1 Pseudomonadota bacterium | reverse complement strand
TCAACATGTAAATCAAACCTGGGAACACTACCGAGTCTCTTAAGAAAATCTCCCGGCGAAGACAGACCAGGGACCTTTTTGGGATCAATCCACGAAGGCTGCGACGTTGATGGCTCAACGATTTGGGATTTGCTTTCTAGATTGGAACGAGGATCGCCGGGCACTCTTATATCAAATATGGAACTACTCCCAATAAATGCTGATGACCCATCTCGCACTTGCGACAAATTGTTGGGATTGAGATTATTTGAAGGAGTATGATCTGATCGATTCTTACGCTGGTCTCCTTTTTTGCGCGAAGAACTGGACGAATGCGCCGCGGCCAGCATAAATCGAGTGTTGTCAACACCTGACTTAATCCGTCCTCGTTCTTTAGTTGTTGGAGTCAGATTAGATTGGGCTGAGACAAGGTCACTCTCATTAACGTGATCCGGAAACGCAGATTCTCCTAATGCGGAGGAGAACAAACAAAAATTCACGCTTAAAATCAGTGCCAGTATTCTGATCATAAGAATCTCTCGAAATATACTGATATGATGACGTAAATTGTTCACATTGTTAACATTTTTTTTAAGATAAGTCAATAATAATGCATAGGAGTTTTCAGGCTTCAATAGCTGGAACGACCATATTAGATGGATTAGGAATAGAACACTATTTCACTTTGCTGAACTATTAATAAAAACATTATATTACCACATTAGAGTTATATTCATATTATAACAATATGTTATAAGTTTTGAACTCGATGGGACGATTGACGTGAATTATCACCTGTATGAAAATATTGACAGACTGTCGAGGTAATACTAGGATGGTTTCACAAATTATCATGGCGCATTGTGGTCGGCAGATTGCAAATTTTTGACTTTTAGTCGGCAGTTGATGAAAATTTCCTATCTGTAATGGGGTCCAGCTTATGTTGAGCCTGGATCCTGGAAATCAACGAAAAGGTGAAGTGACTGTGAAACAGCTATTATCAGGAAATGAGGCAATAGCGCGAGGGGCTTACGAGTATGGGGTTAGGTTGGCCTCAGCTTATCCGGGAACACCCAGCACAGAGATTCTCGAATATATAGGGGAACGGTACCCGGAAATTATCGCAGGATGGGCTCCAAATGAAAAAGTCGCTGTTGAAGTGGCGGCCGGCGCATCGTATGGAGGTTCCAGGGCGCTTGCCGCAATGAAACATGTTGGGCTTAACGTGGCCGCTGACCCATTCATGACTCTCTCCTACACGGGAATTAACGGGGGTTTGGTCCTAGTGGTCTGTGATGACCCAGGGATGCATTCTTCTCAAAATGAGCAGGACACAAGAAATTACGCTAAATTTGGCAAAGTGCCATGCCTGGAACCGTCAGACAGCCAGGAAGCCAAAGACATGATCGGAGAAGCTCTTAAAATAAGTGAGCAGTTTGACACACCTGTCATATTCCGCAGTTCCACTCGAATCTCTCATTCGATGTCGCTGGTAGAGATTTCAGAGCGTAAAGAAGGCGAGAGAGAACTGGGACTGAAAAAAGACCCTGTCAAATACGTGATGCTCCCCGCAATGGCCAGGAAAAAGCACCCCTTTGTGGAACAGAGACTAAAAGATGTAGCGGCGTTTGCCGAATCCTTTCACTACAATAAGGTCATTATGGGGGACATATCAGTCGGAATAATCTCTTCTGGGGTTGCTTTTCAGTATGCTTACGAGGTTATGCCTAAAGCGTCTTTCCTGAAACTTGGAATGGTCTGGCCGCTTCCCGAAAAGATGATTCGCGATTTCGCGTCCAAAGTAAACAAATTGGTAATTGTTGAGGACCTGGACCCATTTCTTGAAGAAGCTATCAGATTGATGGGAATAACTGTCGAAGGGAAAAAGCTCACTGGTTTATGCGGAGAGTTATCTCCAGAACAGTTGGAAGTCGCTCTCACCGGCCAATCTTCGGCAAAAAGCCTCGGTTCAATAGATATTGAACTTCCCATGAGGCCTCCCAACATGTGTCCAGGTTGCCCTCACAGAGCTTCTTTTACCGCCCTCAAGAAAAACAAGGTTTACGTGGCTGGTGACATTGGATGTTACACACTGGGGGCCCTGCCTCCTCTAGGTATGCTAGATAACTGTCTTTGCATGGGCGCAGGTATAGGAATCGCTTCAGGACTTGCCAGAACCCTGGGAGATGTCGCCAAGGGAAAAGCGGTCGCAGTCATTGGTGATTCAACCTTCTTTCACTCTGGGATGACCCCTCTGCTGGAGTTGGCTTACAACGGCGGGCATTCTACGGTGCTAATTTTAGACAATAGAATCACTGCGATGACAGGGGCCCAGCATCATCCGGGAACTGGATTTACATTACGAGAGGAACCTTCCGTTCAAGTTAACGTTGAGAAGCTTTGTGAATCATTTGGGTTGAAGAGAATAAAGAAAGTTAACCCTTATAAAATAAAGGAACTGGACAAAACAATTAAGGAAGAACTAGCGGTACCGGAGCCTTCAGTGATAATTGCCCAGGCTCCTTGCGCATTGCTTAAGACAGGTCGAATATTGCCCGACAAGCCTTTAAGAATCAAACAGGACGTTTGCACAGGATGCAAAACCTGCATAAACACTGGTTGTCCAGCCCTCGAGTTTGTCAAAATAGAAGTTCCGGAAGAAGGCAAGAAGCGAAAGGGCTTCTCCAGAATCAACGCCGCTCTCTGCGTCGGATGCGGCACATGTTTTGAGGTTTGCAAGTTCAACGCTATTGAGGAGGCGTCATGAGCCAGGACCGTGTTTATAATGTGTTGATTGTAGGTGTGGGTGGACAGGGCATAATCCTAGCCAGCGACGTACTGGGAAAAGTGGCCGCAAAACATGGATATGATGTCAAAAAGAATGAAATACACGGAATGGCTCAGAGAGGCGGTTCTGTGTCCAGCCACGTTCGATTTGGAAAAACCGTGAAATCTCCCATAATCAAAATGGGCGAAGCTGACGTACTCCTGTCGTTTGAGCAAATTGAAACATTAAGGTATTTCCCATTCTTGTCTGAAAAAGGACAGGTCATAATTAATAATCAGAAAATACTACCTCCGGCGGTATTCACTGGTCAACAGGAATACCCCCAAGGAGTCTTGGAGAGAATCAAGGAAAAAAATCCTGGCGTCATAATTGTCGACGGGCAGTCCGTAGCGGCAAGAATTGGTAATCCAAAGGTGCTCAATGTGATCTTTTTAGGCGTTTTGTCCAAATTCCTAGATATTCCCGCTGAGACTTATGAACAGATTTTGAAGGAGTCTTTGAAACCAAAGTTGGTGGATATAAATTTGAAGGCTTTCAATGAAGGTCGCTCCATGGTTACAGCTTAGACTGTCCAGTTGATTCAATCGCCAGAAAGTCGGGGCGGTTCTTAATTCAGCTATCACCAAGTATCATCTCCCGATTTCCTTGAGAGGACAGAGGGAGATGAAAAAATTAAAAGGCCATTTGAAGGCTTAACTGAATGAATTTGATAATGAATAGATCTCATTGACAATGGAGGTCAGGTTGAACGACGAAACGTGGAATGCCCAGAGAGTTAGACAGGAAGTTTATGATTCCCGAACAAAGCTCTTTGTCGTGGCTAAGGTCCTTGAAACCGGGGCAGTGAATATGAGGGACCAACAAGAATGGTCTCTAGTGATCAGGCCACTGTTAAAAGACATTTTAACTTATGTTGATAAGATTAAGGAGTCACTGGAAGAAACCCCATCCTAGACTTTAGCCGCTCCCCTGATTGATAAACGATTCGCTATCCTTTGCCAACGATCTAGCAAAAAGGAACATATTTTCCCCTTTGGTCCCGATCTCAGCTTGGGGCTTGTGTAGTATGGCTGGTCGTAGGAGAAGATTTAGCCATATAGTCCCTGAATTCAATTATTCAGGGACTATGCTCTTAAAGCGCCTATGTTTTTTGGGGGAACAAGAAAAAGCGAGACATGCCTTATTGAACTTTACCCCACTGAAATTTCTTCGGTCCGCCGTCACTCGAATCTTGGGCACTTTGCTGTGAAACCTGAGTCGAACCCTGACTCGATTCACTTCTTCCGGGTTCTGCTCCTATCATGGCAGGTTTGCCTTGCATCCCCCATTTGAAAGAAGATTTAGACTGAACAGTTTGTTGTTCTTTGACGCTGGAATTTTCTCTTCCCCATTTGAAGTCTGAAGCCGGAGGTGGGGGTGAAGCTGAAGACGCTTTGTTTTGCTGTCTGACGACGTTGGCTCTGGTTCTCTTGGATTTTTGTTCTTGGTTTAGGTTAGAGAGTGGTCTGATCTGATTTTCGGCTTTGTCCGTTCCTGCGGCAGGAGCGCGCGTATTCGCGGTCTGAGCCGGTCTAATCTGAGTTGGAACTGCGGACGACTCCTGTCGTTCAGATTCCTGACCATCCCAATAGATTTCACGGCCATAAAGAGGGCCATTTTCCGCTTCAGGAGCTCTACGAACCTCAGTCGGTTGAGTGGGACCAGTCGTTGAGCCTCGCCTTGATGGCGTTACTATTCTAGTCGATTCTCTGACTTCCGGCGAGCCAACCCTGCTGCGGGGCTGGGTCAAACGTGATCTCAGAGTCGGATCGTTTGATTGGGCGCCGCCTGACGAAAAACCGTAGCTCCCTGAACCAACCGGCGGGTTACCGTAACGCCCGTAACCCGGCATACCAGGATATTGGTCGTAATTATATTGCTCCGGATAACCTTGAGGCGCCGATTGTTGCGAGTATCCATAAGGGGAACCGTAACCATAGGGATTACCCTGCCCTAAAGATGGATAGGATTGATCATAACCTGATGAGTACCCGTAACCTCCCGAGTTTTGTCCTTGGTACGGGTAGTAGGAGTTTTGTCCGATGGCAAGCCCGAACATTGAAAAACAGATGAACACAGTAAAACATAGACGCAATATTAGTTTCATGAACACGCTCCTTTAAAAGGCATAATAGCATGAAGGATTCAGTGGGAAAAGAGACAACATTTAAGACAATCACATCATAGTTTTATATAATGATTCTAAATAATTTGAACCAATTAATCAACTTAAAACTTGAAAAGCCCGTTTGCCTCGCCCCAAAAGACCAATCAGAATTAAATACCCTATTGACCGCCGATACATCCATGGCTATTGTCATGATTCATGAAAATAGCTCACATATCTGACCTCCATTTTGGAAAAAAGATCTCTACAGAGAAGTTGCATGCTCTAAAGGAAGACCTGTTATTCCACAAATTGGACCTTGTAATTGTCACCGGAGACATCACTGACCGGGGCAAACATAACGAATTTCACCAAGCCAGACTGTTTCTTGATTCTCTATGTTGCGAGTATCTTACAATACCCGGAAACAGGGAGGTTTCTCTTTTAGCTCCATGGGAATTGATCATTCCCTCTTTCTCCATGAAAAGACACAGATCCTATTTCGGGAAAAGCGACCAGGTACTTTACAAATCCGCGGCCCACAGGGCCGTAATGTTCGGTTTGAATTCAGTGAGTCAATTTCCGTCCTGGCCCGGATCAATTTCCAGGGAAAGTCGATATTGGTTCCGGGAGGAAGCGACCAACCACAAATCATATTTCAAGGTCCTTTTTTTACATCATCCGGTTCTGCCTGTTCTTCGCGCTTCATCATTTTGGGCTCACCAGCTTTCGGACGCAAGCGCCCTTCTGACAATCTGCGCGCAATGTGGAGTTCGGCTCATTCTCCACGGACATAAACACAGGGCTTCTGTGGTCGAACTTTGTATCCCTGAGACAAAATCTTCCGTTGTAATTTCTTCCTGCGGGTCTCCCTTACTCGATCATTGGGACAGCGTATATCATTTAATTGACCTCGAAAGCGATACCATCCGAATTAATCCTAGGGAATTCAGCAAAGGCGAATTTGGAGGCGAAACTAATTACTCTTTCCATCCATGAAGTATTTAATGATTAGTTATGACTCCGTTGTTATTTTCACCTATGTTTTGTTACCGATTCAGCCCAAAAAACTCGCGTAACTATTTTGATGAATTATGAAGTCTCGCGGATTTTTTAGACCTTTCCTGACATGGCGGAAGCCACCGTTTGTTTCCTATCTTCAGCGTCCGATTTTCTAACATATAGGGGTGTAAGCGTTTGGGGGTCATCGTACAAACCCTTTTCGAGCCTTTTATCAGCCAGATTGCCTAGGACTCCGGGAGAAATGCAATCAATTACCGTCATTGCAAATTTTTTATCTTCGCCTATAGCGTTTAACAATTCCGCAGAACCGCAAAGCGTCACTCCTCTGGGCTCTATAACTGACAATAGGTCCGGGATTTCCTTTTTATTCAGCAAAAGGGGTGTCTGGACAACATGAATGTCGTTTTCAAATTTAGCGAAAACTCCGGTGTAAATGTCGCCCCTTCCCGCATCGATCAGAGGAACAGCGAATTCTCCTTTGTTAGCTGATTGCCATGCTAGTATCTCCAGAGTCGACAGCGCAACAACCCTCTTTTTCAAGACCAGAGACAATCCTTTGATCACAGAAAGACCGACTCTAATCCCGGAAAAAGATCCCGGACCTATGGCAATACCGAGGCCATCAAAATCTTGTAATTTATTGTTTGTGACCTTTAGGGCTTGCTGAATGGCTTCTGGTAAATTTTCAAGATGCTATCGGCCAGGCTCGAGAATTTTCTCTGCGAGAATTTTACCGTCCCTGGTAACAGCTACCCCCAGCGTTGCGGTGGCCGTGTGAACGGATAAAATAAGCAAATATCTAACCTCTTTAAAGTTACCAAACATTATCTTCAACATATAAATATATTAACTATTTTACGGCGAAAGCGCCCAACCTTTTGTAACTATCCTATAAATATCATTGAAAAACACAAGTCCTATCAGGAAAACTATGATTAGGAGCCCTAGCTGCACTGCAAATTCCCGAATTTTTCCGGTAACCGGCTTTCTTATTATCGCTTCGATGATGAAAAAGAAAATATGACCGCCATCAAGCACGGGGATTGGCAGAAGATTGATCACAGCCAAGTTGATACTTATGTAACTCATCAAAAATATGAAACTAAACGCCCCCGCTTTTAGGCTTTCTCCTGAAGCCTGAGCAATAGTTATGGGACCACTTAGAGCCTTTACCCCGATGTCGCCGCGTACGAGCTTTACAAGGGTCATTACAACGAGCTTCGTCAAGTAAACTGAAAAACGGACTCCCTCGTTGATTGCTGCCAAAAAGCCTAATTCCACCTTCTTGCCAGAAGGAGCGATACCAATTCTTCCCTTCAACTCGCCAAACATGTCTTTCTGTTCAGACAAAGCAGGGATCACTGAAAGCTGAGAAGTTTCCCCATTTCGCTCAACATCAAAAATCAGTTTACGATCTGCCGAATCTTCTATGATGGTCCTTACATCATCCCACCGCCAAACAGGATGACCATCTATGGATTTTATCAGGTCGCCGGATTGAAAACCGGCTTGCACGGCCGGACTGTCAGGTAAAACCTTGCCTACCTCCGAAGCCAAAACAGGAAACCCAGCAACAAACCCTGAACACAAAAGGATGACAGCAAAAACAAAGTTAAAAATAGGGCCTGCGGCTACAATGGCCATTCTGGCCCATATTGGTTTACTGGTAAATGTTCTGTTTATGTCTTCGTCAGGAATTTCTTCTTCAGAGTTGGGTTCTTCACCAAACAGTTTTACATATCCCCCAAGAGGAATCCAGCTGATCATATATTCCGTTTCGCCCCATTTTCTTTTGACCATTACCGGGGAGAAACCAAGAGAAAATTTTAGGACTTTCACATCCAAAGTTTTTGCCACAATAAAGTGCCCAAATTCGTGAACAAATATTAAAACTCCCAAAAGAACTATGAAACCAAGTATATATTCCAAAATATCGTCCTCCAGAGGATAAATATCTGACCATGAGCAATCAGACTTGATTCCTCTTTTCAATTTACACATTTAAATATAAAATCTTGCTACAATAAAACAAGCCATTTGTTCAACAAACGAGTTCGGATTGAAAATCGGAATCCTTGGCGGCACATTCAACCCTCCCCATTTAGGACACTTGAGACTTGCCGAAGAAGTCTCAGAGGGTTTTGGCCTTGACAGAATCATATTTGTTCCCTGTCATCAACCTCCACACAAAGACGAAATCAATATTGCAACATCAATAGACCGATTTAACATGACATCGCTGGCTTGCGCGGGAAATACCAAATTTGAGGTTTCGGACATGGAACTTAAATTCCCTGCTCCTTCTTATACGGTTAATACTTTAAGACACCTAAAAAGTAAAACCACTGATGAACTTTATTTCATAATGGGATCCGATTCCTTGAGTGAAATAGGAACATGGAAAGATTTTGAGAACCTTTTTAGTCTGGCTAATTACGTAATTGTCGAACGCCCTGGCCTCAAGTTTCAGAAAGCCTGGGAAAGTGTTCCGGCCGAGCTCAGACAACAATTTACTCGCATCAGGCGCCACTTCATCCATTCCAGTAAAATGCTTTTGATACCGTCCAGGATTACAGGACTAAACGTTTCCTCAACTCATATAAGAAAACTACTTAGTCAGGGTTTGTCGGTGAGATATCTTTCCCCGGAATCAGTCTTGGACTACATTAGAAAAAAAAATCTTTACTCTGGGCAGGAATCCAATCGCTAATGAAAAAAACGGCTAAAAAATTAACAATCGAACATTCGAGAAACAAGGCGCTTAGGTTCCTTAGAGCAGCTTTATCCAAGAAAGCTACGCGCCCGATTCTTCTCAGATTGAACCAATTGACAGCGATTGCGGACTATTTTCTAATTGTTTCAGGAAGATCTGCGAGACATGTTACTTCTATAGCAGAAGGAATAGTGGCTGACGCGCGCACCGATGACACTCAATTATATTCCGTTGAGGGTTTAATTCAGGGGAACTGGGTTCTTCTTGATTTTGGAGAGGTTGTAATTCACATTTTTCAAGATTCGGCCAGGGAATTTTATGACCTGGAAGGACTCTGGCGTGATGCGCCTAAAGAACAGTTGCCGCTGGAGATTCTCAAGGAAATTGAATCAGTGAAAGACTCTTTTACCGATGATGATTCTTTTGACTTCTAGTGCACATTACTCTGACGGGCTATGCCGGAATGAAACTAAAGGCGCTGTTTTATTTCTTGAAGAGAGCCTCAAGTTTCCTTCTGGCTTCTTCCGCTTTATCTCTTGAAGCCCCCGAGGCTTGCTTGGAGGACAAGTCAAAATAGTCACAGAAATTCCTACGGTCCTTAACAGAGATTCTTTCGGATTGTGGTTCTTTACAATTGTTGGAGGCCGTTTCATCATATTCAGAACAATTGAGACAGCAATATACGTCGGACCCGCACTTCGGGCAGGTGTCATTACGAAAAACCTTGTCATCAAATTCCAACGATTTACCGCAATGGTGACAAAAACCTCTTTTCATATTAATCCTCCTGCGGTAAGCAGTTTTTTTCAGTTTATACTACAATCACGACTCTTTCGCGTCCTTTGAATACCAAATAATTTACTGAGGAGAAAAAATATGGGAAAGAATTTCTTGGCCAGACTCCCTAAGGGAGAAGACATGTTGAAAGCTATCACCGAGGAATTTCGATCAAGATCAATCAAAAACGGATCATTTATTTTGATCGGGGCGCTAACCAAAGTTGTAGTCGGCTTTTATGATCCGACCGGTCGTAAATACGTTTTCAGAGAGTTCCCCGGTACGCATGAAGTTGTTTCGTGCTTGGGAAACATTTCCGAAAAAGATGGACAGATATTCGCTCATGCTCACATCGTCGTTTCAGACCACAACTTTCAATGCTTGGGAGGACACGTTGGGGAAGGTTCAGTCATCTTCGCTGCGGAACTCTTCGGGATACAATCCGACGGGCCTGACATGATCAGACAATATGATGATGCCACGGGATTGATGTTATGGTCAAAGCCTTGAACCGGCAACTTTTTGGTTTTATGCCACGGTGTCCTGATCTGGTCCAAAACTTCAGCGGCGCATCGGTTTTAGGGGAGACAAGTTTGTGAGGTTAAATGATTTCATTCTTCTAACTGTAATATTTGTGTCGGCGGGAATGGCCATTTATTTCCCAGATCTGTGTATTCCCTTACAATCTTATCCCCTTTATTTGATGATGTTTTTGATGTTCTTAAGTTTTTCCAGAATTAATTTTGACTCCCTTTTGGATACATCATCAGGATCTGTCGAGCGTTTGCTTTTGTTGGTTTCGTTCAAGCTGGTTATTTTACCCGCAATCCTTTATTGGATCGCCAATTGGCTAATTCCTGATTTTGCCATCCCTGTGCTCCTTTTATCGGGGATTTCAACCGGTGTGGTAGCGCCTTTCATAGCCAACTTGCTTGAAACAGACGTGGCGCCGGTCTTGCGTATGGTTATTGCCACCTCCTTGATTGCTCCTTTTTCGTTGCCTGCTCTCTTAAAGATCCTCGCCGGAGCGGAAGTAGATATCCCCCTGGAATCAATGGTTAGACTACTGGCTCTGGTGATTTTTGTCCCTATGGTGGCGGTAATTCTTGCAAGACGATTCTGCATGGACCTCTTAGACCGAATACTGGTTTTTCATTTTCCCGTTTCGTTGATCATTTTTGGCACAATCAACTTGGCGGTATTTTCAAAATATTCGCATTTTTTCTTCCAAAGTCCTGGGGTGATTTTGTCTTGCGTGCTTCTTGCCTATGGGCTTTCAGCAATTTATTATCTGGTGGGTTTCGCCCTTGTCAAAAAAGGAGAGCCTAAAGAGAAACTCGCGTCTGGAATAAGTTTCGCTATTATGAACAATGTGCTTGTCATAGTATTTTCTTCACATTTTTTTGGTCCACTGTCTCCGACGCTTGCGGCGGTTTACATGTTTCCTTTTTTCACTATGATCATCCCTGTCAAATTACTTTTCTCGAGATCAAAATGCCTTTCGGAAAAAATTTAAAAAGATTTTGGCATGAAATAACTATCGTCCTAATTTTTGCGATGCTGACCACTTTCTTAGTCGTTTCATGTTCTAAACAAAGTTCACATTCTCATTTGAAAATGGGCAGAATCATCATGGGGACTCTCGTGGAAGTCACTGTGATT
>JAZDKD010000028.1:0-2162 GCA_043803345.1 Pseudomonadota bacterium | reverse complement strand
GCAAGTCGTCATAACCGACTTCCAACGCCTCGAGACAATCTTTCATATTGAAGAGTTTTTCCACTTCTTGGTTGTTGATAAGCAGCATAAGCACCTCCTGTGACTAATTTAAAACAATAAGACGGATTTGAGAAGTTTAATGGACTTGCATCGCATCTTAGCATATCAAAAATATAGGAAGCGTCCCTCATTTTATTAGTCAGCAAAAAAACAGGGATGGTTAGGGGAAATAGTTATCTTTACGATTTCCGATTGAAATAAAATCTGGATTAAAGGTTTCAAAACCTCCCTGTTGGGGCGAGGAGTCCCTATTTAAACCTATTTCTTAGATATTTATAATCAGAGAGATTCACATAATTCCAATCTTTATCAACGAATCGGCATGGCCAGTAGTGGACATAATAGATCTCAAGCGTTTTGGGAATGGCCACGACAGGAGCATGGGAGCCTCCCGGGTCGCCCTTTGAGCTGTAGTCGTGAGTGCAAAACGAATGTCCTCTCATGTATTCGCGCCGGGTTCCGTCTTTCTCGTAGATGTCGTGAAGCGCGGTCAGCTTGCGAAGCACCATTTCTTTATCGATCTTCCCGTAACTATTCTTGACAGCCCACATGGGTGACCAGAATCGATGGTACGATCCGTTACCGGGCTCTTCCGGCGAGAATTTTGTCATAGGTACATCCGTCCGCTGATTGTTTTCATCGTAGCTGAAATTCAGATGATTGTGATTGGATTGACAAAGGTAGTTGCCATCCGTCTCTCCCATATCCCCCGGTTTTCTCATCGCAAAGCGCGTGGCTGTGTATTCCCCTATAAGGCATTTGTTCGCATCGGCAAAGATCAGAGCAACCCCCCTTGTTCTGAGGAGCGTCTTTCTCCCTGTCATCTGTCTGTACCGGTCTGTTCCACGATTGAAGATATCGGCCACTTTTTCGGCTGTGTCGCCGTAAAGGATGGCATGGAAGCGGGCCACATGATATTCGACTCCATTGGCCTTGGTCTCCGGGTTTTTCCCGGAATCACTGGCGTGCAGGGCATGAAAGACTCCGGCATCGTTTAGGTGAGACCCCCCTCTTCCGATGCACCCAGCATCCGTGATTGTCCAAACGATGTGGGCATCCGGGTCGTCAGGAATGGCGACAAAGGCTACCTTACGTCCGGACTTGGTGCTCCCCATTCCGCTTTGCGAATGATGGGTGACGATCGTCCTGCCGTCCACCGTTGCCTTGCCAGTCACCCAGAAGCTGTTGCAGCTTTCCTTCAGGGTTGAAGAAACGTTAAGATTGAAAACTCTCTCGAAATTGGTACTCTCCTTTGCGTAAATTGATTTGTTAAGTTGAGTGGCTGCACCATCGGCTATTCCCCTAAGCATATCGAGTGTCTGGGGGCTGAAGAACCAGAGCTGTTCCTTGTACTTTTCAAGCCGACTCTTAAGTTCTTCTTTCGACTCACTTAGAACCTTTAGACATGAAGCCCATTCGTAATCGGTGTTCGTCCGGATGTCATAGGCGGCTCTTTCCCCGTATTGAAATCCCATGTCATAGAATGAGCCTTTCAGAACGCCTATCCACATCGTTCGCCCAAAGGGCTGCCATTCTTCTCCGGATTTAACTGCCGGCCAATCAGCCACTGCAGTGGTTGTTAAACCAATGATCAGGATCATGACCATCCCCATAAATCTAATTCTCTTTTCCATAGTGACCTCCATGGTGATAACGTTTGACAAAAACTCGCTTTAGGATGAGTCAAATATATGAAAAACGGAGTTGTATGTCAAGCAAAAGGACTACTTCAATTTCAGAATGGCATTTGTCAATTGTGTTTTCAGGCTGGATGATTGTCTGAGGGTTAATGCTCCGTCGACATGTTTTAGGAGGAGCAACACTAATAAAAGATGTCAGGCGAACATATCAAGTAATTTGTTTAGCCCTTTCAGGCATCATGCATTTGGGATATAATAATGGCAAACATTCTGGAATAAAAAAACTGAATCAAGGAGGTCAAGGATAAAATGGGGACGCAACCAAAAGCCCAATTTGCTTGCAATGATTGTTCAACATTAGAATGCAGACGCGGATATCCTAACGGAATTCCTTCTTATTGCTTGGCAGCAAGATTCCCTGAGATCATGGAACAAACGAAGAGCGAATACTCCGCACCAGGT
>JAZDKD010000027.1:0-2905 GCA_043803345.1 Pseudomonadota bacterium | reverse complement strand
AAAAAATCCTAAGACGAGCAATTTTGTACCCAAAAATGTATGTTTAAGACAAAAAATCAGCCATTTTCAGGACTCTTTATAGGAAATATCAAACACTTAGAGTGGTCCGACCCCAATTCTTTCAATGATTCCGCCGCTTTTAAAAGTCCCCTTTGACGTGGCCCGACAACAGATCTGACGAACGTCCCCATCTGCGCAAAAAATGGCCCCCTCCAAAGTTATTTAACTATTTAAAAACGTCCCCATTTTCACACGTTAAATAAACTTGAATATTGACTTGGGAATAACGCCGGCATAGTCGATGAAGTTAATGGTAAAATGAGCGAGCATGATAGCCGGCAAGGACCGCGTTCTCAGATATGCAATCATGAATACTGCGCTGATAATCGACGTTATGATTACAGCGTGAAGGCCGAGACTCCAGTGGATGAGACCGAAGGCAACTGAAGAAATCACAATTATGGCACACGAATTTTTGGTGTACCTGCTGATGAAAGCGTGCATGAAACCGCGGAAAACGAGTTCTTCACATACCCCCACCATTAAAAGCCCAAGTGTAAGGTCCACCCAATTCCAGAAAGGGTCCGTAATTTCCGGCATACCGCCACGTGGTGAATAGCCGGGGAGTTTCGCTATTAACTGGTACCCATTTTGATCTAATACCGTACCAACAAGTGATACGATTAGAAATACCACCAGGGCCGACAGCATTGATTGAGTTGTCAATCCAAACTCCGAGGCCTGCATTTTTTTGCTATAGATCAGCCAGAGCGCGAACCCGAAGGGAAAAAGCTTCACCCCAACATAGTCTATAAACAACCACCAGCGCCAGTTTTCGACATACAGGTTTGCGATATCATTCAAATAAAACGGACTGGCCAATAATACGACAGCCACAATATAAAGCATGTTTTTTTTGTCTATTTCATTTTCTCGCTTGGTATACATATGTCCTCTATCGATCGCGAGATGAGCGAAGCCTGACAGGGGTATTGCATTTTCGTGTTCAGGCGGAGCGAAGCAGAGTCGCGCCGCCTGCATGCCTTTAGAACACCGCTCACTCGCTATTCATATTGTGTTGCCAAAGTTCTATGCAGATGAACGCCACTGCATGTGACTTGGCTGGGTAGTTATTTAAATATTTAAGAATGTCCCGCTTGTCCTTGGCGGGACTGCGCTTTTTCATGGGCTTGCGCCTTGCTCTCAGACCTGATCCGAGGTTTTGAAATGACCGCTAATGCTTTTTCTTTTGCAACTCGGTGATCAAAAGTCAAGTGGGATTGTTTAAATTTCGGAATATTAGGTATAGATTGGCAGGAACTTTCAGAACGAATGTTCCATCTGAACATTGATCAGTCAAGTTGTTTTGGAACCAACGTCCCCTTTTACAATCAATAAACTGGAAAACCAAACGGCGAAGCGCTTTTAGCTTTTCACGTGCCTCAAAACGGACGATATAGGGAGATGTAATAAGAGACTCTGTTGCTGGAGGTATTTGTCAATCCACCACCAGCCGAGATCAAAAGCTGTAAACTGCCAACCAACGGAACGCTGCCGCCGACATTAAAACCGCTGCTTTCCCTTCCATCTGTCGTATCGGCAGACTGGTAGAAAATCTCTCCTCCCAGGTAAAAGGTGTCAGAAAAAGCGTATTGTAGCAGAATGCCGGAAAACCAATAGTCCTTGTTCCCCGAACCGGGATTGATCCAATAGCCGCCCCCTCCATAACTGGTCCATTTACCGAAGTCTTTCTGCAACCAGATCGGGAGGAAATACTGAGCCTGCCCATTGCCCAGACCTTTGTTCTGGTCCCCAGTGGGAATTTCGACGAGCGGGAAAAATCCAATGGCAGGCAGGAAATCGGTTTCATGGACAAGGCGGTATTTTATCCCGACCTCCGTGTCACCGTAGCCCAAATGGGAAGCTTCCCCTTGCGGCGAATCGAAGGCAAATGGGGCAATGAGGTGAAACTGCGTATCGGACAGGATCCCGTAGTTAAATTCCACCGCAGGTCCCACCCCGCTCGTTCCTGTGGCATCGCGGGTGCCGGCCGAAAAAAGGTAGAATTCACCGTGATGGTAGTCAACCGGGATGGGATCATCGGTGCGAAAAGGCGGCCCGGCAAAGGTGCTTGTCGCCGGAATGAACCACAGGATCGCTACGAAGACGAGCCTTTTCAAAATTTCCTCCTATATTTCAAAATAACGTTTTCACTGGCCCCATGGAGGCGCCACCAAACACACGAGAGACGGGACGTTGGCTCAGAAAGTTCTGAACACTATCTGCACCAACGTCTCCTTTTAATTAGACACTCCCAACAGGGCAGACTGGACCCTGTTGGGAGTGAGGTAGAATCGTTTTGATATTTTTCCTCATGCTAACCACTCTCCATAAGAGAAGGTTTAAAACACCAACTTAAATTATATTGGCGAAAGGTAAAAATCAAGAATATTCGAGTTTATAGATAGCATCCCACACTGGAGACTTCTTTACATAGTCCCGCCTTCAGACGGGATCAGACGGGGCGGTGGTGCAGTGAGTGTAAAGAACTTTCTGTACCATGTCCCCTTTTCACAAATAGTGATTTCAATTGGGTGACCCGACATGGAACTGAGCTTGACCGGTTTAGGATGCTGAAAACCTTTTGACAACTTTTTCGACGTCGTTTGTTTTGCCAATGACAATGACCTGATCGCCCGCTTTCAGTTGAGTATTGCCGTCCGGGATAATTACTTCCTCACCCCTTTTGATAGCCGACACCAGGGCTTCTTTGGGAAGTAGAATATCCTTTAATAATTTGTTTACGACATTCGATTGATTGGAAATAATCACTTGATCAATAATTGCGTTGGCCGATGAAAGATCCTCGCTGAGCTTTTCAATAACATAATTATCAGAATGTTTC
>JAZDKD010000026.1:0-6546 GCA_043803345.1 Pseudomonadota bacterium | reverse complement strand
CTAGTATCAACTGGCTAGAAAGTGTGTTAAACCACGCTAGAAGTTTCGGGAAAGATGAAGAACTTGGGATATTCGGTACTGCAATTGCAGGGACCTGGCTAAGCAATTGCCTTGGGAACAAATTTTCCTTTTTTGTTGATGAGGATCCTTTTCGTATAGGGAAAAGACATCTTGGACGTCTCATAAAGCATCCGACCGAAGTTGATCCTAATACATCGGTTTACTTGGCGTTTCCGGCTAGAATGGCAAAAGAACTGTTTGTACGTTTGTCTTCAAACTACCCCAATATAAATTTCTTTTCGCCGCCCACAGAAGCTGTATTTTGTGAATAAGAGTTGTTTGCCGCTTAAACACGCTAGGTTACGACCGGAGACCAGAATGATGAAGGTTCGGAAGCATCAAAAAGTCTTTTGGATTAATACAGAATAAACCGATTTCTTCCAGATAGTGGGGTCTAGCGTAGTGTTTCCTCAGGTTAGTGTGACATTTTTACCGTTAGCGGATAAGACCTTTCTGTTCGAATATATTACTTAATTTCTGGAACGCCATTGCAGCTCTTCGGTCACTTCGACATCTTTATGGATTAATAACGTTGACTCCCTAAGGGTTCTGTGATGTAAACGAGGAGGCTGCTCGCAGTTGACTTGATCTGTGGGGTCCGGTACTCATCGGGTGCTAAATAACATTCTTCGTAAGCCTCTGAGATTCGGCCAATAAATCCGTCTCCTACAAAATTAATTATAGATCGAGTTCTAAAATGAATGAATTGTCATGCTGTCGCTGTCAGAAGCCGATTGAACTCACAGTTTTCATACCATGTTACAATGAGCAAGAAGCGATAGTTGATACCATAACTAATGTTGCAGAAGTATGCCAAAGAGTTGTGCCGGATTCCTGGGAGATTCTAATCATAGATGATGCGTCCAGTGACCTATCTCCAGAGTTGATTCAAAACTTCATACAAAAAACCCCTGCATTGCCTATTCGCCTACTAAAAAACGAAGTGAATCAGGGATTCGCCTTCAACTTCGCTGAAGCCGCATTTAGAGGGCAAGGCAAATATTTTCGAGTAATTCATGGAGGCAATATTGAACCTCTCGACACTCAGATCAAAATTCTTGAGAGCAGAGAGTTGGCTGACATCGTTATTGAGATACCGGACTTCTCCAGAACCAGAAGTTCATTTCGCAGGTTTTTATCAAAGGCGTTCAATATCATTTGCAATGTGGTCACTGGATACAGCATTAAATACTGGAACGGTGCTGTTTTACACAAGCGGTATAATGTGATGAGATGGCACTCAAATACCAGAGGCCATAGCTTTTTATTGTTGCTAGTTTTTCAATGTCTGGAGGAAGGATGCTCATACAAGGAAATCCCAGTCGAACATTTACCCCGGAGTAAAAAACGAAAGGCGAAATCATTAACATTTGCTAATTTCTGTTCCATTTTTCACAGCTTCTTAACTATAGTCCTGTATAGGATCCGAAAAGCTTTTTTCGGTAAGTGATAATCGACCGTCATCTGTTAATAAATTTTGCTAGAGGCTTTATGGAAACTATTTGAAATCTCGTCCTAAAGTTTCAGAAAAACAGAACCTAACATGTATCTTGCTGTCAGCCCCTGTTTTGAGAAATCTCTTCCCGATATCTGTTTACCATTTTCACAGAGATCCCACAATTTTCCTCGCTCCAGACTCGGGTGGATACATGACCTCAACGACTAACTTGATTCATCGTGGCACTTTTTCTCAAAGTAACTCTCCCGCAAATACGTCTACGGACGTTGATTAATGCAAATCATGCTCGCCATCTTCACTATACCAAAACCTTTCAAAGATCATGTTGGAATCATTCAAAGAAACGCTCTAAGGAGCTGGTTAGATCTTTCCCCGTCTTGCGAGGTCATCCTGTGCGGTGATGATGAAGGAGTAGCTGAAACAGCAGCGCAATTCAATGTCCTGCACATTTCCAACCTTGAACGCAACACATATGGAACCCCCTTGTTAAACTCAGCCTTTTTGAATGTGATACAATATACTCGAAATAACTTGCTATGCTATGTCAACGCCGACATTATTCTTTTCCCTAATTTACTGGATGCAGTCAAACTCGTCCCGTTCGAACAATTTTTAATGGTGGGCCAACGCTGGGACATGGATGTATCCTCAGAAATTGATTTTCAAAGTGAGAACTGGGAATCAAAACTAATGAATGATCGGCAATCTCGAGGACGTCTACATGGGACTTCAGGAATAGACTATTTTGTCTTCCCAAAAAACACTATAAGCGGGCTACCTAATTTTGCTGTAGGTCGGCCTGGATGGGACAATTGGTTAATTTATCACGCCAGAAGTCTGGAAATTCCGGTAATTGACGCCACCAATGCTGTAAAAATAATTCATCAGAACCACGATTACTCTCATGTAAAAGAGCGGCGAGGCAATACTTACGAAGGGCCAGAAGGGGATCACAACATAGGTCTAATGGGAGGGCTCGAGAGAGCCTACACTATCTCTGACGCTACCTGGATGCTGACTAAGAATAAACTTAAGCCTGCTAGATCTCCGAGATATTTGTGTCGAAGAATTTTTCGGTGGCTTGCGCCTTATCTAGGACTTTATCGGTTGCTGGCAAAGATTAAACATTTGAAAGGGTAACCATTCAATCGTGGACTGCAAGAATCTCTGCGGATTCTTTACGTGTCAGCGACTCTTCGATCGCAAGTCGCGACAATCCCCGCTGCAACCAATCCCAGCAAAATATGAAAAAACCAGCTTATCTGAGGTTCAAACAGGTCATCCACGAC
Organism: Pseudomonadota bacterium; assembly: GCA_043803345.1. Taxonomy (GTDB): domain Bacteria; phylum Desulfobacterota; class Desulfomonilia; order Desulfomonilales; family Desulfomonilaceae; genus CAJBEZ01. Next base: position 3,738 of record JAZDKD010000026.1, on the reverse strand, counting down.
CAGAAAACGCAGACATTCGGCAATTAGTGGCAAAAGAATCGCCGCCGGATGAAAAATCAGGTTCAAACACGGCCCTCGACTTATCCCTATCAACCTAATCAAAATATAAAGGACACTGCCGAAGTACAATAGGACAAAAATGACCCCGAGATCTGCAAGGAAGGTCAAATAAAGATTTTCCGAAGTCCTGAATTCTTTGACCCACTGTGAGAATTGCTCCTTGGATACAAATGGGTAATGAAGTTTGTAGTCTTTGAGGAAGGAATCTCTCGGTGCCCATAGGCCATTGCCCAGCCATGGATGTCTGGATGCGATGTCTATTGAAAAGAAGAGGCTTTCTACTCGATAAGCTACAGAAACATGGTTTCGATTTAGCTTCTTTGGGTTGACGAATGCGAAAAAAATACCAGCCGTCACTGTGACGGCAATTATCATGGCCACAATTCGTCGACTTTTCCCGGTCCACTTGAACACAACAAAGGCGATTACCGACACCACTGCGGGAATAATGAGGATCGATTCTATAAAAGCATATCTGCCAACTATGTAGATAGCGATCAAATCCACCAAGAGAATTATCCCACCGATGATTTGATCGCTGCGAATGTCTCCAAATATCAAAGACAGCGGGGCGAAGGACATTGACAGAAGCCTCGATCCAACTGGATGCCAGTGAGAATCAAGGAATTGATGCGGTTTACCTGTAAGATATAGCCCAATCAGAGCCAGAAAAATAACGCCCACGAGCAATGCGTTCACGAACCACTGGAATATTCTTCTCAAATTTGGTTCGGTTAAGAGAAATTTTGCGCACCAATAACCTCCCAAGCCTGCCGACAGGATCACGTAGGCACGTTCCAGAGATTGTCTTGGCGCAACGCTGAAAATGCCGCTAAGAAGAGCGACTAGGGCAAGAGTCAGAGAAATCCAAAAATCAGCACTGAAATATAAGCGCTGTTTGTCACAACCGAACAGAATTGTGATCGTGAGCGTAAGCAAACAGAGAGTGGCGCTAAAAACTTTGGCCCGCTCATCATGGAGTATGACAATGTATGGCTCCTGAAAAACTAGTTGAATCGTTGTCAAGCAAAAGAGGAAAAACACAGCGTCTTGTACCTTGATCTTTCCCCTCGGATCGAAATTCAGATTTGGCGTCATGAGAATTTTAGGCGGTGTTTTTCTAAAGATTCAGAAATAAAATTCTGAAAAGTTGTTAAAAAATTCTGTTTAGAAAATCTGGCGGCATTATTTAAAATGTTCCTGGAAGAAAATTGGTCTATTCGTCTTTCGAATTTTTGAATCGCCTCAGACAAAGACTCAACGGTTCTTTCAAAAAAAAATTGGCCCGTAACATTCGGAATGACGGTTTCCAGCGCTCCTCCCATGCCATAGGCTATTACCGGCCGCCCGGCCGCCTGAGCTTCGACAGGCACAATTCCGAAATCTTCCTCGCCCGGAAATATGAGCGCTTTGCATTTGGCATAAATCTTAGACAAGTCATCGTCAGATACCCATCCAAAAAACTCAATGTTGCGTGAGGCTATTGACTTGAGTCTTGCAATCTCAGGTCCATCTCCTACGATAAGCAATCTGGAGCCGGTCGATGAACAGGCTTTTACTGCGAGGTCCGCTCTTTTGTAGGCAACCAAACGTCCAACGAAAAGATAGTAATCGTCAACCTTGTCCGCTGGTTTGAAACGATCAATATCGCAAGGCGGATGAATGACAACGGCTTTCCTACGGTAGTATTTTCCTATTCGCCTTTTTGATGTTTCCGATGGCGCAACAAAATAGTCGACACGGGCTGAAGCGGAGAAATCAAACATAGCCAAATAGCTCATAAGAATTGATGCTATGCTTTTTCTAATAAGCCCAAATTCACGTGTGTGATCATGGAACGCATTCCATGCATATCTCATCGGGGAGTGACAGAAGCAGATGTGACAAGTTTCAGGAAGTGTTTTAACGCCTTTAACAACACTGGAGTCACTACTGATAACCAAATCATAGGAAGTCAGATCAAAGGATTCCACAGCCAAGGGGAATAGTGCAGCATAATATCGATAAAATTTTTGAGCGTTGGGAAGTTTCTGGATGAAACTGGTATTGAGCGGTGATTTTTTCAGTGTTGCACTCATAGATTCAGGATCGGCGACGATTGAGTAAAGATCCGCGGCTTCGAGAATCTCGCAGATTGCTTCACATACCTTTTCCCCACCCGCCATGTTCAAGAACCAGTGATGCGCAACAGCGGCACGGACGTTTCTGAAATTAGTCATTGCTCCCCCCAAGGTATTGTTGGGTCTTTTTAAATTTTCTGGAATAAGATAAAAGACGCTGTAGATTAAGAGAAATTACTCTGTATCCAACCCATCGCCCCGAATCACAACAAGCATCGTTTTAAACATTATTATCAGGTCAAGCCATAAACTCTGATGTTTCAACGCGAAAAGATCATACTCGATCCTCTTGGCCAAAGAAGGATCTCCGCGGCTCATCACCTGCTGATATCCTGTGATTCCAGGTTTCGTCTTAAGTCTTCTACGTTGATAATCATCATACATGTTGACTAACTCGGTTCTTTCAGGCCTTGGACCTACCAAGCTCATATCGCCGAGAAGAACATTGATAAACTGTGGAACTTCATCCAGGCTTGTTCTGCGAAGAATAGCGCCAACTTTCGTGACTCTCGGATCTTTTCTGATATTGAAGACAGGTTCCGTTAAAGAAGAAAAGTTTATGATTTCTGTCAGTTTTTCGTCAGCGTCTTCGGTCATGGATCTAAATTTAAACATTCTAAAAGGTCTTCCATTCATACCGGCTCGTTCCTGAACGTATAGGCAAGGCCCTTCGCTCGTAAGTTTTATAACTAGCGCTATCATAAGCCATAGTGGCGCTCCAAGGATCATAAATATGGAAGACAGCGTTATATCCATCATGCGTTTGATAATGGAATAACCTGGCTGCTGAGATGAATCCCGGAGTAGCAACAGAGGCACTCCTTCGAAGTTGGTCATTTCAGACGGCAGGACCAGAATATCTTTGGGAAACGGAATCAAGTAGAGAGGAATTTCATGGGCTTCGGAATAATTCAAAATTTGTATCAACCGCAACGAGCGTGTGGGGTCCTTTGGGACAAGAAAATCAGCGTAGGAAATAACAATACAATCCAGTCCCTCTTTATTCCTAATTGCTTCAAGTTCCTGTGTTATTGCTAAAGATGTTTCATCAGGGAATTGAAGGAAGCCAAGAATATGCCCAGAACCGTTTGAATTATGCTCAAGAATAGAAGCAAAGTTTATCAATGAAGGGTCTGAACCAACAAAAAGGGTTTTTTGGGTCGGAAGTCTCGACTGAAGAATCCTGTCAGTCAGTATCTGTCGGACTATTCTGAGCAATGTCAATCCCAACAATCCCAAACCAAACGTAAAACCATAAACAAATACGGGCGTTGAAAAATCTCTCAACAAGAACGAAAAACCCATAATTATCGCAAAGGATTTTAAACCCATTCGGATAATGTTTTGAATCTTAATTCCAGGTGAGGCTGATGCGATACGGTCTCGACTGTTCAGGCAGTAGCGAGCCATCAGAAACGACCAAATGACTAAAACGAGGAACCCCAGATTAACTTGGGTAAAGATACAGTGAATTTCAAAATAGGTTTGATCTGTTACAGGAAAAAGTTGCTGGAGTGTGTCTCCGTATCCCAAAAGGGAAGAGATCAGTAATATACTC
>JAZDKD010000025.1:0-7863 GCA_043803345.1 Pseudomonadota bacterium | reverse complement strand
CAGAACCGGAAAGTCCCGTGAACCAAATTGTTTTTCCAGACATTTTACCAACTGTCTAATAATTATTTTAACTTGGTCCGCTGGTCGAAAGCTCTGCTTAAAGTCAGAGGATCAGCGTATTCGAGTGATCCTCCAACTGGTATACCGTAGGCGATTCTTGAAATGATCACATTGGTTTCCTTCAATCGGTCACTGATGAAAGAGGCTGTAGCCTCTCCCTCCACCGTGGGATTCAAGGCCAAAATAACTTCTTTCACGTTTCCGTCATTTGTTCTGCGCACCAGTTCGTTAAGCTTTATTTCCTCCGGACCAATTCCATCAAGTGGTGACATCACACCATGTAGAACGTGATAGACACCTTTGAAATCACTAGCTTTCTCTACTGCCAATAGATCAAGGGGGGTTTCGACAACACATATTCTGGATCTGTCTCTCCGGGTATCCCCACAGATTTCGCACACGTCTCTATCCGTAAGGTGGAAACACTCTGAACATAGACGCAGATCCCGTTTCACCATTTCTATGTTCCTCACCAGTTCGTCTATTTCCCTATGGTCAGCGTTCAATATAAAGAATGCGTATCGAGTGGCTGTCTTTTCTCCCACACCAGGAAACTTCTTTAGAGACTTAACCAGTTTTTCCAAAGGACTTATCAAAATTACCTCGAACTAATTTTTGCATGTTAACGGTCGTTTATGTCAAGCCTGGGATCCTGATTCCCCCGGTAATCTTGGCCAGTTCTTCAGCCGCCATTTGACGCGACTTTTCCAAGGCGTCATTTACGGCAGCCACAATTAAATCCTCGAGCACTTCCTTTTCTTCCGGCGCCAATAGATCATCTTCGATCGAAATAGAAAGTATTTCCTGAATACCGTTGGCCTCAACTTTAACCATGTCCCCGCCTGAATTACCCATGATTGAACGATCCGCCAACTGATCCTGAACCTCCCTTATCTTTTCCTGGACCCCTTGGGCCTGCTCAATCAGATTCTTTAGTCCGAGCACTTAATACCTCCACTCCAATCTATTTTTAAGGAAAGGCGACGCAATACTTTAACCAGTTCAACTAATTCGCATCATCATTATAACTCATGAAACTGGTTCCCTTGACTTTTCAATCAAGCATACTCTTAAACTATAAGAATCTAAAAAGGAAGTCATGAGGATAGACTAATATGAAGCGGCCAAACATTATGCTCGTAAATCCATGGATTCATGATTTTGCGGCATTTGATCTGTGGGCCAAGCCCCTCGGTCTTTTGGTCCTATCATCAATGCTTAGACAGCACGGTTGGAATCCCGTGCTTCTGGACTGCGTGGACACTGATCATCCATCGCTGGTCCAAAAGGCTCATAACAGTTACGGGCGCGGCAAATTCCATAAGACCCTATTGGAAAAACCAGCCGCTTTACAATGCGTCCCTAGAATATTTTCGAGATACGGAATTGAAGTGGAGGAAATCAGGAAAGATCTGGAAAACATCGAACGCCCCGAGGCCATACTTGTTACCAGCCTTATGACATACTGGTACACTGGTGTTTCAGAAACTGTCGATTTAATAAGGGAGGCGTTTCCTGGAGTCCCCATTATTCTTGGAGGGATATACGCTTCGCTCATGCCTGATCATGCCCGGAGATCAATTGACGTAGATGAGTTGCTGGCGGGTCCTGGCGAATCGGTTCTTGTTGAGACCCTTTTAAGAAGGACACGGATCCATCCGGTTCACTCTCATTTGGATTCAGGCATACAATTCACTCCTGACCTAAAGTTGTTGAGAAACGTCAGATTCCTCCCTCTGCTAACATCGAGAGGTTGTCCCTATCGATGCGTCTATTGCGCATCACGGATCCTTCAGCCGCATTATCTTCGACGGCGTCCTTCAGATGTAATTCGAGAAATCGAATTAGCGGTCTTAGAATACGGTGTCCAAGAAATAGTTCTCTATGATGACGCTTTTCTCTGTGATTCGAACAAATACGCCATGCCAATCTTGAAAGCGTTTGATTCGTTTAGGCCGGCCCTGAGATGGCATTCCCCCAATGGTCTCCATGTTTCAGAAATTAGTTCAGGGGTTGCTTTGGCGATGAAAAGGGCTGGTTTCAGCACAATCCGCCTCGGGCTCGAAAGTTCTTCGGATGATTTCCATGGTTCATCGGGAGGCAAAACAAGTTGGACGGACTTCACCAAAGCTGTGGAATATCTTAAGGATGCTGGATTTGAGTCCAGGGACATCGGCGTTTATCTCCTGGTAGGTCTTCCAGGGCAGACTGCTTCACAGATTGAACATGACGTGGAGATGGCTCTTAATGTCGGGACGTATCCCAAGCTTGCCGAATATTCCCCGATACCGGGTTCGGCTCTATGGAATCAATCAGTCCAAAAGAGCCATTATCCAATTGCGTCCGAACCTCTGTATCAAAATTGTTCTCTCCTGCCTGTTGCGGAGCCTGGGGTGAACTGGGAATTTTTATCGCAAACCAGAAAATCCATACAAAAAACTGTCGAATATGGGGGGTCTGAACAGAATTCTGTTTGTCCTTCAACAGTTGACAGACACCCAACATGCTGTTAAAAAAGATGTAATTCTTCATCCAAATCTAACTATAAAAATTGGGAAAGTGAGATAATTATGGCCCAACCGAAGGATGTTGTAGGCGCCGCTCTTGTCGTCGGTGGCGGCATAGCGGGCGTTCAGGCCTCTTTAGACCTGGCTGAATCGGGTTATAAGGTTTATCTGGTTGAAAGCCAGACAGGCATCGGTGGGAGAATGGCCCAACTTGATAAGACATTCCCTACGAATGACTGCTCGACCTGCATTTTTTCGCCCAAATTGGTTACGGTAGGCCAAAACCCTAATATAGAACTTTTGTCCTATAGTGAGGTTGATGATATTCAAGGGGAGGCGGGACGTTTCAAGGTCAGGATAAAGCAAAAATCGAAGTACATTAGAAAAGACAGATGTAAAGCTTGCGGCGACTGCGCCACCGCCTGCCCTGTTAAGGTCCCTAACGCATTTGACCAGAACCTTAGCAAGCGTTCAGCGACATATCGACTTTTCCCACAGACAATACCTCAAACTTTCGTCATAGAGAAAGCAGATCGGGCTCCATGTGTCATAGCGTGCCCGGCGCACATAAATGTTCAGGGATATGTGGCCTTAATAGGCAAAGGCAAATACAAGGAAGCCGTCGAACTTATCTACGAAAATCTGCCATTGCCTGGGGTGCTCGGAAGAGTTTGCCCGCATCCATGTGAAACAGCCTGCCGAAGAGCCGAAAAAGACCAACCGATATCAATCTGCAAGTTGAAACGATTTGCCGCCGATCAGGTAGATTATTCGACGCTTGCAATACCGGAAATCACCCCACGTGATGAAAAGGTCGCTATTGTGGGTTCGGGCCCCGCAGGCCTTTCAGCGGCTTATTATCTTGCTCTGAAAGGATATAAGACCACTATTCTCGAAGCCGCTCCTGTCCTCGGCGGATGGCTCCGGGTCGGAATCCCTGAATACAGGCTGCCTAGAGACGTCCTAGAGAAAGAAATAAATCATATTCTGAGTCTGGGCGTTGAGGCAAAAACCAATACGGCGCTAGGCAAGGAACTTGATATAGATGGTCTCAAAAATCAGGGGTTCAAGGCCATCTTCTTGGCTGTAGGCTGCCAGAAAGGCGCCAAATTGGCCGTTCCCGGTGAAGAAGCCCCTGGCGTGATTCAGGGTGTGGATTTTCTGAAAGACACCGCACTGGGTAAGAAATTTGACAACGTCAAAAAGGCTGTAGTTATCGGTGGAGGCAATGTCGCCATAGACGCGGCAAGAACCCTGGCAAGACTTGGAGCCGAATCCACTATCCTCTATCGTCGCTCAAGAGTGGAAATGCCGGCCTTTGCGGAGGAAGTTCACGCTGCGCTGGAAGAAGGCGTAAAGATAGAATTTCTGGCCGCCCCTGTTGAAGTTGTGGTCTCTGGAGGAAAGGTCAGCGGAATCAAAGCAGTCCGTATGAAACTGGGTGAACCTGACGCTAGTGGTCGAAGACGGCCCGTGCCTATCGAAGGTTCTGAGTATGTTGTCGAGGCTGACACAATCATTCCCGCTATCGGTCAGATGATCGACCCAAGCCTATGGGATTCGGCGACGAATTTGGGACAAACCAGAAAAAATACAATCGAATGTGACAAGGTTACATTCGCTACATCTATCGAGGGGGTCTTCGCCGGCGGTGACGCTGTTTCAGGTCCGGCAACGGTCGTAGAAGCGGTAGCGGCTGGAAAGCAAGTTGCGGAATCAATCCACCGGTTTATAAACGGAATGGACCTGGCTGAAGGCAGACCTGTAAAATTTCCAGACAACCCTGAATATCCTCCAATACCCAAAGAAATCAGCGCCGAACCGAGGGCTATAAATCCTGAAATTACACCGTCTCAGAGAAAGAGTTTCCAGGAAGTTGAACTGGCGCTGGCCGAAGAAGAAGCTCAACGCGAAGCGACACGCTGCCTCAACTGCGGCGTTTGTTCGGAATGTATGGAATGCGTCAAAGCCTGCCCCGCGCAGGCAATCGATCATTCAATGGAAGACTCTTATCTCGATGTTGAGGTTGGATCGGTGATTTTGTCCACTGGTTATGAAATGATTGATCCCAGCAAGATCCGAGGTGAGTTTTCGTATGGAACAGCGCCCAACGTCCTGACAAACATGGAATTTGAAAGGATGCTCAGCGCTTCCGGTCCTAACGCGGGAGAAGTCAGGAGGCCTTCGGACGACAAACACCCACACAAAGTGGCCTGGATTCAATGCGTAGGTTCAAGGGACGCTCAGAAGGGTATGCCGCATTGTAGTTCGATATGCTGCATGGCTTCAATAAAGGAGGCGGTTATAGCCAAGGAGCATGACGCCAACATTGACCCAACTATTTTCTATATGGATATAAGAGCCTATGGCAAAGATTTCGACGCATATTACGAGAGAGCGAAAAATTCAGGAGCCGTTCGTTTCGTAAGATCCATGGTCAGCAGAGTTGTTGAAGATCCATTGAGCAATGACCTTCAGATAACTTATCTTGATGAGGATCAAAAACTCCTAACGGAAACATTTGAGATGGTCGTGCTGGCCGTGGGCCTAAAAACCTCGGAACAATCCGTGGCAATGGCCGACAAATTAGGTATCAAACTTAATGAATCGAAATTTTGCGCCACGACTTCCTTCGAGCCGGTCTCTACCAATCGGCAGGGAATATTTGTCGCTGGCATGTTCCAAGGCCCAAAAGATATTCCTCAAACAGTAATGGAAGCCTCCGCCGCTGCAGGGGCCTCTTCAAAACTCCTGTCTTCAGCCAGAAACACGCTGGCGACAAAACAAGAATTCCCCCCACAGAGGGATGTTTCAGGGGAAGAGCCCAGAATTGGCGTTTTTATTTGCCGTTGCGGCATCAATATCGCCAATGTTGTTGACGTTCCTAGAGTCGTTGAGCATGTCAGGAACTTACCCAATGTAGTCTTTGCCGATGAAAAACTCTTCACCTGTTCACAGGACACACAGGAACAGTTCCTGGAAATTATCAGGGACCACAACCTCAACCGAGTTGTGGTCTCAGCCTGCAGTCCCAGAACTCATGAACCAATGTTTCAGTTGACCATGGAAAAGGCCGGACTCAACCCATATCTCTTCACAATGACCAACATCAGGGACCAATGTTCATGGGTGCACGCAACCCATAAGGAAGAAGCTACACTCAAGGCTATGGACCTGGCCAGGATGGCAATAGCCCGCGCAAGACGCCTCGCCCCATTGCAGAAGTCCAAAATGGAAGTCGTTCATGACGCCCTGGTTGTGGGTGGCGGCGTGACCGGCATGGTTTCAGCCTTGAATCTGGGAGATCAAGGTTTCCACGTTTATCTGGTTGAAAAGGGAGACCAGCTCGGCGGGAATGCCTTGTACATAGAAAACACCATTCAGGGCGAGCCGGTGAAACCCTTTGTGGATGATCTGATAAACAAAATTGAAAAACATTCCAAAATAGAATTATTCAAGAATTCTACGTTTTCCAACCTTTCAGGACATGTAGGCCACTTCAAAGGCACAATCATGAATGGCGCCGAAAATGGCAAGGACATAGAATTTGGAGCCGCCATTATCGCCACTGGAGCCCAAGAGTCCAAGCCTAAGGAATATCTGTTCGGAGAAAGCAAGGCCGTTGAGACGCAGCATTCACTCGAAGAAAGGATAATGTCAGGTGATCCCAGTCTCAGCACCATCAAGAACGCTGTGTTCATCCAGTGCGTAGGATCTCGGGACGAGGAACGCCCCTATTGTTCAAAGGCCTGCTGTTCAGGGGCCGTGCGGCTCGCCGGCCGTCTCAGGGAAATAAATCCGGAAGCCAAGATCTACATACTTTTCAGGGACTTGAGAACCTACGGACTATTGGAGAAGTTCTACGGTGAAGCAAGAAAGGCCGGCGTAATATTCGTCCGGTTTGACCCGGAAAGTAAGCCGGTCTGCGAGATGGCGGGCGATCAGGTCAAGGTTACCGTAAAGGATCCCACTCTGGATAAGGACATGACCATTATGGCCGACCTAGTGACTCTGGCTGCAGGCATAGACCCGGCTGAGACCAACACGCAGATTGGTCAACTGTTCAAGGTAACGGTTAATTCATATGGATATTTCGTTGAGGCCCATATGAAACTCCGTCCGGTCGACTTTACCACGGAAGGTGTGTTTCTGGCTGGATTGTCCCATTATCCGAAGCCTATAGACGAGTCCGTAGCCCAGGCCACTGCGGCGGCTCAAAGGGCGTCAATACTTGTAAGCCAGGAACAAATGACATTCCCTGGCGTTATATCCAAGGTTGACCCGACAAAATGCGCAGTTTGCCTGACATGCGTAAGACTGTGTCCGTACGGAGCGCCCTTCATAAATGAGGACCATAAGGCCGAAATTGTCCCTGCCCTGTGCCAGGGTTGTGGTATATGCGCATCGGTCTGTCCGGGGAACGCTATCGATCTGCAACACTTCCGAGATGATCAGGTCTTTGCTGAAATTGACACTTTGCTTGTAAAAGAGGCGTCATGAGACATGCTTGCTGGATGAACCCGACTCTGTATTGCATGCAGGAACTAGAATTTAGAATATTATTCCAGAAAATGTATATCTTCGAGACAGGAGAATAAAATGCTCCAGGCAAATATGACCACTTTGACAAGTAAGTCGCCCATGACGGGAGATCTTATGTCGGTGATCAACCAGTGTTACCAATGCGGCAAGTGTTCAGCCGGATGTCCGGTGGCCTCTGAGATGGATCTCATGCCTCACCAGCTTGTTCGTCTGGCCGTATTGGGAGAAGTGGACAAGATTGTCGCTTCCAAGAGCATATGGCTGTGTTTGACCTGCCACACATGTGGGGCAAGGTGTCCCAACGGGATTGACGTCCCTGCCCTGCTTGATCCGATAAGACACAACATCCTGAGGAGCAAGGCCATGGTCACGGACCCGAAGGTGGCCATTTTCCACAAGACTTTTATGGATACAGTCAAGAGATTCGGAAGGGTTTACGAGTTGTTCCTAGTCGGTATGTACAAGTTCAGGACCAAGACTTTCACGGATGACATGGAACTTGGGTGGAACATGTTCCGTAAGGGCAAGCTTCATCTTTTGCCACAGAAGACGGGTAATTTGAGTGAAGTTAAAGAGGTCTTCCGGAAATCGGCAATGAAGTAAGGGTTTATCTTTATAAAGAGGAAATAAAATGGAATTCAGTTATTATCCCGGATGTACGCTAAAGGGCTCGGCCCAGGAGTTGGATGAGTCTTTCAGGAACTGCGCTGAGAGGATCGGGGTGGTGTTGAGGGAGATCCCTGACTGGACATGT
>JAZDKD010000024.1:0-7107 GCA_043803345.1 Pseudomonadota bacterium | reverse complement strand
TTATCAGCGGTGGTGACTATTCCGCCAAGTTGGCGAAGGCCCTGGAACATGCCGACTATGTGAAAAAGATTATAGCGCTGGCTCCCCAGGAAGGAGAGGTTGGATTTTCAGAAATCCAAAGGGATTTTTCAGATTGTTTCGAAGCGGTTGATCTCGATGAAAACGCTCCAGCGGTAATAATTTTCACCGCTGGTTTGCTTGGCAGAGCACTGGGAGCGACCTTAAGTCATCACAACCTGGACACAAACTCGGATTTGCTGCGAGAGGTTTGTGGCAAGGGTCCTGAAACACATGGTCTTGCACTGATTCCAGCTTTTCATGCCTTTGGAGCTTCTACAAATCTTCTTGGCACTATCAAGGCTGGTGGCACGGTATATTTGGTAGAAAAAGTCGATTTTCCAAAACTGATCCCTTGGCTTAAAGAAGCCAGAATTACATACACAGGGCTTGTGCCAATGGTGTTTTATGGTCTGATTTATCATCCTTCCTGCAGGGATCTCGATCTTTCCACCCTCGAAATAGGCATTAGTGGGGGAGCTCCACTCTCCATGGAGATTTACGAAAAGTTTTGCGAAAAATACAAAATCGACATTTATCATGGCTATGGATTGACAGAGGCTTCTCCTGTAGTTTCGTGGAATAATATTTGTGTCCCAAACAAACCCAGATCTGTTGGGCTACCGGTTCCCAATGTTACGATCCAGGTTCATGACGAAGATGGAGGAGCCCTGCCCACGGGCGTAGAAGGTGAAGTGGTCTTGAAAGGTCCAAACGTCATGCTTGGTTATTTTGGTAGACCAAACGAGACAAAGACCGTCATCCGTAATGGATGGCTGTATACCGGAGATTTGGGATTTCTTGACGAAGATGGATATCTGACTTTGACTGGTTTGAAAAAGGATCTCATAATAACTTCAGGTTTCAACGTTTATTGCCAGGAAGTTGAAGAGATACTTATTAGGCATCCCGGCGTTTCTGACGTTGCTTTGGTCGGAGTTCCGGATCTCATGCGAGGACAGGTTATTGAGGCCATGGTGGTCCCGGAAAGTGGCGCAAAACCGGACGAACGCGACATAATAAGATTTTGCAAAGAATATTTGTCCAGATATAAGTGCCCCCGAAAAGTGGTCTTCATCAATGAAATTACCAGGGACGTTCACGGTAGGGCCTCAGGCTGGAAATGAGTAGCAGTGGGACTTGTGCTGCAGCATTTCTAAAATATTCGATGGACCTTTAATTAGGGCTATCAAAGAAACCATGAAAGATTTCGCTATAATTGCATCCCTTGACTTGGACGAAGCTGACGCTGTTCTTGACGTCGCTTCAAGAATTGCGCCCTGCGTAGATAGCATCAAAATTGGAGTCCCCACTCTTTTGGAACGAGGTGTGGAATTCCTTCGCTCAATAAGTGATCTGCTTGATGCAAAACCTGTCCTGGTTGATCTCAAAATAGCAGACATTGGTTTCAGGTCATCAACATCATGGAATGGCACTAACGCCAAAATAATGTTGAAATTGAAGGAGACCGGGGCAACCCACGTTACAGTTCATGGCTTTCCGGGACCGTCATCTGTGGCTGAAGCGGTGGAGATTGGCAATCGTTTGGGCTTGGGGATTCTATTGCTGCCTATGATGAGTCATGTTGGGGCCGAAGCATTTTTCTCGGCAAACATACAATATTCGGTCTTCGACGAATCCTGTAGAAGGAGTGGCGTGCACTTAGGGCTGTCAACCGATTCGACTACAATCGATGTCACTGACGGTGTATTACGGATGGGGGAGGCTGCGGGAGTAAGCGGCTATATAGGGCCGGCCACAAGGCCTGAAGTCTTGAAACGGTATCGTACTATGACTCAAAAGACCATATGGTGTCCTGGTTTTGGGAGACAGGACCGCCAGGGACGATCCTTGGCTTTACAATTTGAAGACTGGGCTAGGATCGTAGGCCCCCGTTCGGCGGCTATTGTGGGTTCCCTGATTTTCGGCGCTCGTGATCCAGTATTGGCGGCAGAGGAAATAATTCACATTCGGGACATGGTCGTTGAGAATCTTTCTCCGGCGCGGTGAACTTACCTGAAATCCATTTTTAAAATTGTCAAAATACAATTGCGCCGGGGAAAGTTTTTACGTCGTTACGATCCTATTTTAAATCACCGTGTCCATGCCTAACAATTTCCCCAGTTACCATGTAAATCACATCTTCAGCAATGTTGGTGGAATGATCAGAAATCCTTTCCAAGTGCCTTGAAACAAGAAATAAATGAGTCAGGGCGCGACGCCTTTCTAACTCAGTCAACAGCCTTTCTTCAAAATTGCTGTGCAACTTGTGTTTCATCATGTCCACTTCGTCATCATCCGCCAATACCTTCGCAGCAAGAGTGTCATCCATGTTAACGAACGCATCCAGGGCATTCTTAAGCATGTTCTCGGTCTTTTCGGCCATGAAGTAGTAATCTGAAGGAATGCTCAACGGAGCTTCGGATGCAAGAAAAATAGCCGTTTCCGCCATATTTACAGCCAGGTCCCCTATGCGTTCGAGTTGATTAATTATCTGATAGACACCAGTGATGAACCTCAAATCCATTGCGACTGGTTGATGCAAAGCCAGAATCTCGAGGCAATCCTCTTCTATTTCTATTTCAATTCTATCAATTTCCTTGTCACCATCAATTATGCTTGTGGCCAACTTCAGGTCCCTTTCCCGAATCGCCTTTACTGCTAGCTTTACACTCTCTTCAACCAGTGTGGCGAGTGAAATAAGTTTATTCTTTAAAATTTCATTTTTTCTCTGGAGCCTAATTCGTGGGGTTCGAACCATAATTTTGTCCTCTACTTGATTAGAATTGCTGGAATCTAGGCTAAACCTTGTTTCTGCAACCTTGTCGTTTTTTTGACGGACAGGGGGTTGATTCAGTTGAAGCTTGTCAAAGACAAGGCTACAATAATTCCAATTTTTTTTGAGTTCAAGACTTAGCGATAACCATACGAAGAAAAAGACAGACATTTTGCTGGAGCCCGGATATTCGAAGCAATTAACTGTGGAAGGGTTTCGATGTCAACATGCGAGCTTTGGTTTACAAATTGGAGGAGTTATGAGTGAATCTCCCGAAGACAAAACAAATCAGGGTGACTCAAACCAGCCACACAAATTGTGGAGCATGGGTAAGATTTCGACTGAAGTTGGCCTGTTTGACAAATCTGGCGGATCATCACAATTTGAAAAGCACGGACACATGAAATCCGTTTCAGACCTTGTTGAGGAGATCAACAAACTCTTTTCGACTCAGAATCTTGGTGTTCTTGCGACGAGCGGGGAGAGCGGTCCATATGGAAACTTGGTTGCTTTCATGGCGAGTGATGATTTGAAATATCTCGTTTTTGCAACTCAAAAGGCTACTAGAAAATTCGGCAACCTGGTGGGAAATCCGCATGTGGCGTTTGTTATAGATAATAGATCCAACAAGATTGACGATTTTATGAACGCTGTAGTTGTGACAGCTATTGGAAAAGCCTCTGAAATATTTTCTGAAGAGAGGGAAAAGTTGCTTCAGTCATACATTGACAGGCATCCTCATCTTAAAGATTTTGTATCTTCTCCAACCTGCGCTCTGGTCAAGATCCTAGTAGAGAAATATGTTTGTGTTTTTAGATTTCAGAACGTATTAGAATTGTATCTAAACAATGACTGACTTTATAGAAAACTTTTTTCAGAATTTTCTAAAAGAAGTTCGTGTTTGCGCCGCTTTGCTCAGGAATAGTGGAACGTCTCGGAGGCATGCTGATTCATGGAGCCATCATAGATAAGAATCAGACAAAATCCTGGTTTTTTAAACGCCGTCGTTTGGAATCCGGAGTTTGAAGGCTGTTATAACATTTCGGAATTTAGGAACGGAACATATTATGAACTTTGTAAATTATAGTGGTACGTCGAATAACCCTGCTATCGGTTTGATAATACTGGATCAAAGCGCCAAAGTTATTTACGCGAACAACATTGCTCAACGGCTGATCATAGGGAATCAAGAAATATCCGAGGGTATAAATCTGGAGATTCCCATTCCAGAATCCAGCCTCATCGATTTCAGCGCTCTTGACAAGGAAGAGAAAAGTACACTTCCCATTAAATTTTTTTGCGAATCCTTCGAAACTGGACAGGACAAATTCAGAGTTTTGACAATTTCCCTTAAAGATACTCCCTTTAAGTCCGGTAATTCTGAGGACTTACCGGAAAGATCTTTAGGATCAGTGGTTTCGGATATGCTGGAATCGATACTGATAATCGATTCCTCAAATGGAACAATCATCTGGAGTAACCCATACGCTGAGAAAAGTCTTGGGTTCAACAAGGACGGCCTTAAAGGACGGCCTTTTTCGGATCTCTTTCCTCCTGGTTCAGAAATACAGGCAGAAAATGTCCTAAATGAAGTAGTTTGCGCTGATGGTGTCTTTGTTACTCAGACATTTGCTCGCGGCGATGGAGGTATTTCATACATGGACCTTACGGCTTCCCTTATTCCTTGGGAAGCCGAGTTGACAGCTATACTGGTAGTTTTGAGGGAAGCCTCCGAACGAAAGCGATTTGAGGAACTCCGTCTCGAAACGGCCAGGCTGAACTCATTCTCTGAACTATCGGCCGGGGTCGCCCACCACTTTAACAACATGCTCCAGGTGATAATTGGATTCGCTGGTCTGGCGCAACTGGAACTGGAGTTAGGTCGGACCAGCCGCATAAAGCCCAAATTGGATCAAATAATAGCCAGCTCCAACGAGGCGGCAAACGCCATAAAAAGTTTGCAGGATTTTGCGCGTTGTGGTCAGCCGATGTCCTGTACGGCCAAGGAAGTGGTCAATTTGAAAACTCTGGCCAACCGAGCCGTAAATCTCGGGAAGTTGTGGTGGAAGACCCAGGCTGATACGAGTGAGACCTCTGTGTCGATAGAAACTGAACTGAATGAGGATTGCTATGCGAGGGTAAACGAAGAACGCGTCCTAGGAGTAATGATCAATCTCATCAAAAATGGTCTTGAATCTATCGATGAAAAAGGAACAGTAACTGTCGGAGTTGAAAATCGCGGTTTAGACTCTGTTTTTTATGTCAAAGACACTGGAACAGGCATCAGATGTGAAGATCTTAAAAGAATTTTTGACCCATTTTGGACAACAAAGGGCCCCAGAAAAAACGGGCTAGGTCTGGCCAGCGCTCTAGGAATAGTAAAACAGAATAACGGAGAAATTAAGGTTGAGACTTCAAATACAGGTGGAACGGCATTCGAGGTGACATTCGAGTCGGCTGATTTCGTGTCCGAAGTGAAAATCACTGAACCACTCAAAGTAAATGGGGAGAAGATCTCGGTCTTGGTGATAGATGACGAAGAAAAGGTCTTGGAATTGCTAAGCGATGGACTTGTCCTTGAAGGTTACACGGTTCACTCCGCATCCTGTGTTAAGGATGGGCTCAAAATTCTGGACGAGAACGATGTGGCCGTAATAATAAGTGACTCAGGTTCCCACGACATGAGTGGCTGGGATTTGGGCAGACTACTTAAAAACAAATACCAAGATGCCACTGAACGTAGGCCCTATCTGATACTGCTCACAGCGTGGGGTTTTGGCCAGATCCAGAATGAGAAAATACGACGCGCCGGAGTTGACGCTATACTTGCTAAACCTGTTCCGATCAAGAATTTAGTCGCTAAGATCAATGAAATCATTTCTCAGAGATGAGACCCTACCCCTTCGTGGCGCCCCTTCGTTAGCGCGACCGAGCAAGGCCGATCATTTGAAGGTAATCAAAATTTCATCAGTATCGACGGTCTGACCAGGCCGCGCAAAAATTCTGTCTATTTGTCCATCTCGAGGGGATGCGACAGCGCTTTCCATTTTCATTGATTCCATCCGCAACAGCTCCTGTCCCTTACGAACCTGAGCCCCTTGCTCGACAGTGACCGCAGTAATCAGGCCGGGCATCGGACATTTTAGCTCATTGTCCTCAACAGTCTTTATATCTGGAAGCATATAATGGGCAAGGCTCCATTCGAGTGGCGTATATATCTCGAACATCCGAACAATTCCGCAAAAATAAGCCTGTATATGGTTGTCGGAGTAACGGAGGCGAAACATGGTGGCAAGACCATCGATGTAGAGCTTTAACCGCCGCCTGTAATATTCAAACTCAGGAGCAACTACTTTGTACGGCTCATCATTAACTATTATGTTCCATCGTCTACTTTGCTCAGAACCTTCAAGTTGAACGTCAAATACATCAAGAGAAGATCGGACTACATATCTATGAATAGGTGGAGGAGGTTCCGCTGTTCCCACGTGAGGACTCATCGGCCTTAAGGAATCGCGAACAAGTGTCCTTCTGGTATGTGAAACTAATACAGCGGCCATCGTCATGTAATGAAGGTCCTGGTCCGAAGGCGCTATCCTGCTTTGCCCATCTTCAAAATGATCTTCAATGAAACTCGTAGAGAGGTCCCCGGCGGCAAAAGCCGGATGTGAAAGGATGGCATTTACAAAATCCACATTAGTCGTAACACCTTCAATGTGATAACCATTCAAGGCTCTAACAAGTGTCTTGCGGGCTTCCTCCCGATTTGCGCCCCATGCGGCCAATTTGGTAAGTAGGCTGTCATAATGAATCGAAATTACGCTTCCGGCGTCAATTCCACTGTCTACGCGAATGTTTTTACCCAAAGGTATCGCATACCTGGTGACCATACCGGTTGTCGGTAGAAAACCTCGAGTAGGGTCCTCAGCGCATATTCGAGCTTCAATGGCCCACCCTTTTAAGACGGCCTCTTCCTGCTTAACGCCCAAGGGTTCCCCAGCCGCAACACGGATTTGCAACTCGACTAGGTCAAGTCCTGTAACCATTTCTGTCACGGGATGTTCGACCTGAAGCCGGGTATTCATTTCAAGGAAATAAAAGTTTTTCTCAGTGTCAAGAATGAATTCCACCGTTCCTGCTCCGGTGTAACAGGCGGCTTTGGCAATATTACAGGCGGTTTCTCCCATTTTGCCACGGAGAGATTCATGAACAACCCTTGATGGGGTTTCTTCGATTACCTTCTGGTATCTGCGCTGGATTGAGCATTCCCTCTC
>JAZDKD010000023.1:0-2313 GCA_043803345.1 Pseudomonadota bacterium | reverse complement strand
TTTAACAATTTCAATTAACTAATAATCTGCGTATCAGAGAAAATGAGCGTTGAAAAAGTTTCAATTTGCGCATTTAGTACCGACGTAAGCATCTTATCCTGATTGGTTCAATCGTGTTTACAAATTAACCGCACAGACAATGATGAATTCCACAAGAATTCCGAAATGTTTAATTCCTGTCCTTCCAATTGAATCTTCTTGGTGTTCTGCCGGTTGTAGAATCGGTAGGTGGTGAAGTAGTGGGGGCCCCAGGCTGGATCGAGCCCGGCGCTGTGTACGAGGTTGGGTCTTGAGTCGTTTGACCAGTATGACTGCCGGATCTACCCTCAACTAGGTCTTCCTCTTTGATTTTTGGCGCAGACTGAACATCCTCTTTCCGTTGTGGCTCTACTGAGGCGCATCCAAGCATTGCCGTAAAACCCAAGACAAGAAAAAGTCGATTTCCAAAATGACGAAACATATCAATATCTCACATGATAATGGATGAAATTTGGAAGTCTTAATACGCAAGCATCCGCGCAAAAAGAAATCACTTTCATAGATTCACAGGCTGAAAACTGCATGAATCAAGATTAATACATATATGAAACACTTGGAACTTAAATCATCATGAAGTTAAAAATTCTATGGAAATTATCAACACCATGACGCTTCACTGGTCTGTTGAAACCGACGCTTTATATATTCTAAATGTAACAACCGTAGTGGTATGAACCAACAGATAGAGCAATGCCATCAAAGGAATCGAAGCGCTCATGGGGCTCAAAAGACCCGAAATTGCAACGACAGCTGTCCGAGAGCCTTTGCTTGCAAGGGTCGGCCGTCCCAAATCTATCCCCAAATTTTCCGCACGAGAACTCGTATAACTTATCAAACTACTCCCGACTACTGACATAGCTCCTATTACGGCCAACAAACTAGACTCCCAGCCGGGTTCATTGCGCAAACAGAAGACGGCAAGTCCCATGACCAAAAAACCATCAGTGTACCTATCCAAAACCGAGTCCAAAAAGCCCCCGAACCTTGTAACCGTACTGGTAAGCCGAGCGAATTGTCCATCTACGCCATCCATTATTTGCGATAAGGAAGCAAAAAAACCCGCTGAAAATCCGAACCCCATGGCAAAAAGAATACCGGCGATGATCCCCAAAGTCATTGAAATAAGAGTTATCATCCAAGGTTTGATCCAGTTTCGCCCAACGAGCAAAACAGTTATGTGAGAGGAAAGATGGACTTTGATCCATCTCAATATGAACCGGTCTGATGGTTTGGTCATCCATGTGATTTCGGTTTCGGACGGCATCGAATTACCCCGGGCTTATTAAATCGATTGGTTGAATTACGCTGAAACTATGCTATTTTTAAATTTATCAAAAAAGACTCGCAACTGTCTACGCAAACTAAATCAGACATCAACCCGGAAATTTAACCTAGGGGCAGGCTCAAGGATATGAAAGAGGGGCACATGGGAAAAATAAAAGTCGCGATTATTGGTGTGGGAAATTGCGCAAGCGCATTAATTCAAGGTATCAGGTATTATGAATCAGAAGGCCCTAGCACAACTATTGGTCTAATGCACACTCATATCGGTTCATACTCAGCCTCTGACATTGAAGTTGTAGCCGCGTTTGATGTTGACGCCAGAAAAGTCGGTAAAGAATTGTCCGAGGCCATATTCAGTCAGCCTAATTGCTGTGTGAACATAGTGAATGGTTTTCCGCCAACTGGAGTCATAGTGCAAATGGGGGTCCCTCTGGATGGAATATCTTCTCACATGAGAGATTATTCCGGAGCCGAAACATTTATTTTATCTGATGCTAAAGAGCCTGAGCGTGGAGAAATAGTGTCAATACTCAGGGAATCCAAGGCTGAAATTTTGCTGAATTATCTCCCCGTTGGTTCAGAATTGGCCACAGCTTTTTACGTTGAGTGCGCGTTAGAAGCCCATCTAGGTGTGATTAATAATATCCCTGTTTTTGTGGCTAGCAACGAAGCGTGGGACAAACGATTCAGAAAGGCCGGTCTCCCGCTCCTTGGGGACGACATAAAGTCACAATTAGGCGCGACCATCGTTCACAGAGTTCTGTCGCACCTTTTTAGCAACAGGGGTGTAAAAATCGACAACACATATCAACTTAATGTAGGAGGCAATACGGATTTCTTGAACATGCTCAATCGAGACAGACTCAAATCCAAGAAAATTTCCAAGACCGAAGCTGTTCAGGCTGTTATCGCTAATAGGCTTTCGGACTCAAGTATTCACGTTGGACCTAGTGACTATGTACCGTGGCTGAAAGACAATAAAATTTGTTT
>JAZDKD010000022.1:0-5774 GCA_043803345.1 Pseudomonadota bacterium | reverse complement strand
GGTTCTTGAATATATCCAATATACGGAGCGGAGGCTATTTACTCGCCCATTTCAGCCTACGGAGCAGGAGCATAAGTTATACGAAGCGGTTTCCAGCTTTCTCCAGCGCGATGATACCTATACGCTTCCGCAGCAACAGCGTCATTTGATAACGCTGATCGTTCGCAAACTCCTGGCATCCTCACCCCAAGCCGTTGCTGGAACCCTTGAGGCTATGCGAGATCGTTTGATTTCACTTCGAGAAGGGTTTAAAGATACCATTGATATTGCAGAAAAAATTATATCAGAAGAAGAAATCGGAGATGAACTGCTTGATGAAATATTGAATAGCGCAAGCGAAGTCGATGATGATTCTTCCCAGGAAGAACAACAATCCACATTTGATCATCAAAAGCTAAACTCTGAAATCGAAGAACTTGATCGCTATGTTAGATGGGCTCGAAGCATAGGGATTGACACCAAAACCCGCGCCTTGCTTAAGGCCCTCGAAATTGGCTTTGCGCAGATGGTCGAGATGAATGCAGCGCAAAAAGCGGTTGTATTCACTGAATCTTTGCGAACCCAGGCGTATTTAAAGGATTTTCTTGATGCCAATGGATATTTTGGCCGTGTTGTTACTTTCAATGGTACCAACAAGGAACCAGATTCCACTCGCGTTTATGAAAAATGGCTGGAAGCTAATAGAGAATCTGGTCGTATAGCAGGGTCTCGTTCTGTTAATATCCGTACAGCTATTATTGAACATTTTCGTGATCAAGCTCAAATTATGATCGCTACGGAAGCAGCATCTGAGGGTATTAACCTTCAATTTTGTTCACTTGTCGTCAATTTTGACCTGCCCTGGAACCCCCAACGAATTGAACAGCGTATTGGACGATGCCATAGATACGGTCAGAAATACGATGTTGTAGTTATAAATTTTCTTAATGAACGCAACCATGCGGATCAGCGTGTTTACGAGCTTCTTAATGAAAAATTTAATTTGTTTTCCGGTGTCTTTGGGACATCAGATGAGGTATTAGGGAGTATAGAGTCCGGTGTGGATTTTGAACGGCGGATTTTGGATATTTATCAGCAATGCCGAACTCCCGAGGAAATTGAACAGGCATTCCAGAAACTCCGAGAGGAACTTGACGAAAAGATTGAAACCAAAATGGAAGATACTCGTCGAATTCTCATGGAGCATTTTGACGAGGATGTTCATGCTCGCCTGCGCGCTAACCTAACAGGAACTCGTGCGCATGTTGACCGGGTCGGACGCATGTTCTGGACGCTGACCCGATTTATTCTAAACGGAAATGCCAGATTTGATGATGATGAACTGACTTTTGACCTAATGAAACAAGTTGTTTCAGATGTTCGTCTTGGACGATATCACCTAATTTCCAAAGAACATCAAAATATTGCAGGCGAATTTCTATATCGACTTTCGCATCCACTTGGAGAATATGTAATTGAAAGAGGGAAAAGCATCCCTGCGCCTACGGCAAAAGTTACCTTTGATATCACTGGTCATCCAGCCCGGATTGCCGTGATTGAGGAGCTTAAAGATCGATCAGGATGGCTTTACCTTCAGCGCTTGATTATTGATTCATTTGATAGAGAAGAGTTCCTGCTTTTTTCCGGTTTTGATGATGATGGCCGTACTTTGGATCAGGAAACCTGTGAAAAGTTATTTATTTGTCGTGGAACGGTTGGAAGCCCCCAAGCACAGCCTTCAACGGTTAAAGAGCATCTGGAGCAGGAAGCCCAACGCCATATGCAGGCAACTATCAGCCGTTCCTTGGAGGAAAACAACCGCTATTTCAACGAAGCACGGGATAAGCTGGACAAATGGGCTGATGATATGGTGCTGGCTGCTGAAAAGGAGTTAAAGGATACAAAACAGAATATCAAGGTTCTCAATCGGCAGGCTCGCCTTGCAACAACCGTTGAGGAGCAGCACCAGTTACAGCAAAAAATTCAAGCTATGGAAAAGAAGAAACGACGCCAGCGCCAGCGAATTTTTGATTTAGAAGATGAAATTATGGACAAGCGGGATCAGTTGATCGACGCACTTGAAAAGCGCATGCAGCAACGCACTTCCAAAGACCATATATTCACTATCCGATGGAATGTAGTCTGAAAGGGGATAAGAAGGAATGAAACAACCTATCGAAAAACTTAAGGGCAAATTGTCCGAATTGTTCCAACTCGATCAGGCCGACCTGGATTTCGGCATCTATCGGATCATGAATGCCAAGAGGGGCGAAATTAACCGCTTCCTGGAAAAAGACCTTCTGCCCCAGGTAAAAGACGCATTCTCCATCTATAAATCCGCTGATAAGACAGCCCTTAAAGCTGATCTGGATAAGGCAATTGAGGGCGCAAAATCTCTGGGGGTAGATCCTGATTCTGTCCTGAAGATCAAGGAATTACAAACACGGTACGATACATCCTCTGTCGATTTGACAGCCCTTGAGAACGAGGTTTACTCCCGGCTCTATGATTTTTTCAGCCGTTACTATGATAGCGGCGATTTCATTTCTTTGCGCCGCTATAAAAAAGATGTTTACGCCATTCCTTACGAAGGTGAGGAGGTCAAACTCCATTGGGCTACTGCCGACCAATATTACATTAAAACAATGGAATATTTCCGTGATTACGCCTTCAAGGTTGATGGAAACAAACTGGTGCATTTCAAGATCATTGAGGCGGATACGGAAAAGGACAATATCAAGGCAGCCAATGGCAATGACCGGCGGTTTTTCCTCCGTGAGGATAACCCCGTGGTAGAGGAGAAAGGCGAACTGGTCATCTGCTTTGAATATCGACCTGACCCACAGAAGCGCAAGCAGGAGGCGCTTAATGCCGAAACCATTCACAGGATTCTCGGTGATTTGAAAAGCGGAGAGTTGGTTGCGTGGCAGCTTCTACTTACAGCCAGAATTCCCACCAATAAGAATCCGAACCGCACGGCACTGGAAAAGCATCTTGCAGATTATACCCGGCGGAACACCTTCGATTATTTCATCCATAAAGACCTGGGCGGATTCCTGCAGCGCGAGCTTGATTTCTACATCAAGAACGAAATCATGCATCTTGACGATGTGGAAAATGAATCCGCGCCAAGGGTGGAGCAGTACCTTTCGAAAATAAAAGTGATCCGTAAAATAGCGCATAAAATAATAGACTTCCTGGCCCAAATTGAGGACTTCCAGAAGAAGCTCTGGCTTAAGAAAAAGTTCGTTATCGAGACCAACTACTGCATCACCTTGGATCGTGTGCCGGAGGAACTCTACACAGAGATCGCCGCCAACGAGGCTCAGCATGACGAGTGGGTGAAGCTCTTTGCCATCGATGAAATCGAACGGGACCTGTCAAGCCGTGGCTACTCAAAGCCGCTGACCATCGAGTTCCTGAAGGCTAACAACAAGCTGGTGCTGGATACTCAGTTTTTTGATGAGGCATTCAAAGCCCGCCTAATTGCGGCAATCGAAAACCTCGACGAGCAATGCGACGGGCTGCTTATTCACTCGGAGAATTTCCAGGCGCTGAACCTGCTTCAGAAGAGGTATCGGCAGCAGGTGAAGTGTATCTATATCGATCCGCCGTATAACACTGGTGGTGATGGGTTTAGCTACAAGGATGGTTATCAGCACTCCACTTGGTTAAGCCTGCTTGCACAGATCAATCTTGTTTCATTGCCGATTATGTCTCGCGCAGCTTTGTTGTACTCGCATATCGATGATAATGAACTCGATCGGCTGAAAGCAATACTATCTTTAATTTACGGAGAAGCGAATTTCCAGAGTCAGATTGCCTGGAAAAATAAATATGGCCCTGGCGCGATGACAAAGGGGTTTGGAAGCCTTCATGAGCACATATTGGTTTATTCCAATGAGTCACTTCAATCAATTGAGGCGGAATTGTCAGAAGAAGAACAGGCCCGCTATAACCAGCAAGATGAAAAATTCCCCACGAGGGGAGGCTTTGTGACACAGCCCTTAGCAACAAAAAGCAAGGATGATAGGCCAAATTTGATATATCCAATTAATTACCAAGGAAAAGAAATTTGGCCTGATAAACAATGGATTTGGGCCAAGGAAAGGATGGAAGCTGCACTTGCAAACAATGAAATTGTTGTTCGAGAAAATAATGGCAAATTTAGTGTTCGTTTTAAGCAATATCTGCGCGACGAAAACGGGAAAATGCGGAAAGCAAAGCCGCTTAGCCTTTTTCTTGGCCCGTTTAATCAGGATGGTACATTTGCTATTGAACAGCTATTTGGGGAAAGAGCTTTTTCATTCCCGAAGCCGTATCAGCTTGCTCATAAACTTATCAACATTGCCATTAATGGTGTTGATTTAGATAAATCAATATTTCTAGACTACTTCGCCGGTTCCGGCACCACCGGCCACGCTGTCATCAACCTAAACCGCGAGGACGGTGGCAAACGCAAATACATCCTTGTTGAAATGGGCGACTATTTCGACACGGTTCTTGTCCCCCGGATCAAGAAGGTGATCTACTCCAAGGATTGGAAAGACGGTAAACCAACCGCCCGTCACACCGGCATTTCGCATTGCTTCAAATACATTCGCCTCGAATCCTACGAGGACACGCTGGCGAACCTTGAACTCAAGCGCACAGATGCACAAAAGACCCTTCTCGATCTATCCGATTCATTCCGAGAATCGTACATGCTCAAATACATGCTCGACACCGAGTCCAGTAGCAGCCAGTCGCTTTTGAACATCGACGCTTTCGAAGATCCTTTAAACTACAAGCTGCTTGTCGGCACCGGCAGCGTTGGCGAAACCAGGGCCGTCAATGTTGACCTTGTGGAAACGTTCAACTGGTTGTTGGGAATTCGTGTGCGTCACATGGATCACATCCGGGGTTTTCGTGTGATCGAAGGCATGAGTCCCGAAGATGAAAAAGTGCTCATCATCTGGCGCAACATCAAGGAAAAGTCGAACCAAGCCCTGGATGATTTTTTCAGGAGGCAGCAGTACAACACAATGGATATGGAATTCGACTTGATCTATGTGAATGGCAACAATAACCTGATGAATCTTCCCATGGCCGGTACAGATGGAGAAATAGAACCGCGTTACAAGGTACGCCTGATCGAGGAAGAGTTCAAGCGCCTGATGTTTGACGTAAAGGACGTTTAGGGAGACGGCCATGGCAAATAGAAAGGGACGTGGCCGTACCAAAACGGCCAGGAGAAAGATCAAATTTGAACATCGGCTCGTATTGGCCAATTGGTTGCTGGATCTGTTCGAAGCCATGACACTCGAAGACCTGGCTAAGGGGATGAAGGATTCTGACTTTGAGGGCCTGACCGATAATAACATCACCAAGTTTCATCAAATTCTTACTCTTAGATTGTTTGAAAGGTCGGAACTGTCAAACGACATTTTGCTGGCCTATGATCAAAACATTGTTCAGCATTGGAAACAAATTACCGAGAAGCGTAACAGAAAAGAAGGAAGACAGCTTAAGCTTAAGTATTTCCAATACCTATGTCTCCTTTTTACGGAGGTTTATCTTGACCGCTATTTTCGTAATTCCGAAAAGCTATTAGCGGATTTGAACAAATACACAGTGCGCTTTAATGCAGGGGAAACCAGGCAACAGCCGTCACTCGGTAGCCTTTTTGCGACCGGTTTACCCGACGACGCCCGGATAGCGCCTTTCACTGAAGACGACCTTAAGAAACTGGCTTTCTGGAGTGCGACCGGTTCCGGAAAAACGCTACTGATGCACGTAAACATCATGCAATATCG
>JAZDKD010000021.1:0-4028 GCA_043803345.1 Pseudomonadota bacterium | reverse complement strand
GCATTTGCTGCGCTCATCCGAAGAATCCAAGCGCAAGTATCAATGGCTTTTCAAACCACCGCAGGAACAGGAGACAGACATTGAAATTGCCAGGGCCCGGCTCCTTGAAAAGTTTGACAAAGAAGTCAGAGAAGCTAGAAGGCTTTATATTGCGGGAGAAATTGAAAATGCGGTTCTAAAGTACAGGAACGCTATCGATCAGTTCGAGTATATCGTCGAAGACACCCCTCCCTCTCACCCGCTGTTGAAAGATCTCGAAGAGAGGTTTTCGATATTTGAAGAAATCACCACGAAGATTCTCGGCCCGGTAAGTTCCGATATCAAAGAGGAAGATTCTCCTAGACTATTCCATCTGATGGAGAAAAGGAGACTCGCCCGCCGAGGGCTGACCATAAAAAAAGCCGGGACAATACAACCCTTCGATGTTCCTGAAAGTCTTTCAAAGAGGGAGCACGACATTCTCAACCAACTCATCAGTTTAAAAGAGGGAAGATTGGATGCCCCTTCTCGAGTAAACGAAGATGAATTGAGAAACGAGTTACTCGAAATCAGGCGTGAAATGCAAAAAACCGCGCCGAACTGGATGCTGTTTCGGAAAGGAATTCCCGTAACCCTTGGAGAGATACAAAACGAAACCCTAGCCGCGCACGAAATGATAATGGACTTCAACCTCCTGGCTGACAGGGTTTTGGTTGGCATGATATCCAGAGAAAAAGCCATTTATTCGCAGGCGCCAGTCTACAGAACCGAAATAGACAAAGCCGTTCACAACCTACAGGAGAAATTAAGAGAATATTCGACGGGAGATCAATCAACATTTATGGGACATGCTTGGAAAGAACCTTGCCGCAGGGTATATAGACATCTCATAGGAAAAATACCGCCTCTTCCGAAGGACAAGGCCACGTTACTGGTAATTCCGGACCGATCACTCTGGTACATACCTTTCTCCCTGATGTTGGACAGTGAGGATCGGCCGTTTGGACAGGATAGGCTGATAACCATGATTCCTTCGGCGGACATATTGAAAGGAGTCAGATTCAAAGTCGACAAGAAACACAAAAACAATCCTCAAAATGACCTCCTCGTCTTTGAATCTATTCCATGGGTGTCAGAGGAGAGCCTTCGGGAATCATCAACTCCGGACAAACCGACAAAAAAATCCTCCAGCAAACTTACGGAAGGCGAAAAAATCGAAAAGCTGATTCTAATGAACAGCGTCTACCCAAGGCCATCTGATATTGTTGTGGGTGTTCAGAAAATATTCAAGAATTTCGAAGTGTTCGTAGGACCTACAGCTACTGTGGACAGATTCCTTGAAGCTAAACCACGCTCAGAGATTCTGGCCATACTTGCGGTGCCTTTAGGAGTTCAAGACACGGTCTCCGGAGAAGCTCAACCGAAATTCCTTTTTTCTCCTGACAAAACAGGTGAGAGGCGATTTCTCGCCAAGGATCTTTTCTCGGTACCCATGTCAAACGGGTTGACACTGCTTCCAATTTCCTGGTTTGAAATCAAAGATCCTGAGAATTCAAGCGGAGAAGGACCATTGTTGCTTAATCTAGCGCTTCTTTATTCGGGTTCAAAACTGACTCTGATAAATTATTCGGACCCAAATTGGGGGGCTGAGCAACCTTTCCTCTCAACGGTCCTGAAAAAAATGGCGGCCAAGGAATCTCCGAGCCAAGCCATCGCGGATGTTCCGCGAGAGCTTCCTGCGGGTATGGATTCATCATTCAGTGGGAAACCACCTTCCTGGTCTGGTTGGATTCTTCTCGGAGATCCTGGAAAGTGATTTTTTGCTGATGGGCGTTTAAACAGATTATATTTAACGATGGCATGACGGCGTCCATCATTTCAAACGACGAACAGCCGTCAACTGAGGACCGAAAACAGTTCCGCTGAATCTAAAATTCTCAGAGCTAGCCGGCTAATCTTCGGGAAAGCCTGGATATCGATCTCGAAGCTGTGTTCTTGTGGAAAATTCCTTTGGACACACCCTTACTAAGCAATGACATGGTTTCGTTTAAAAGTTTGGGGGCTTCGGGGGTCTTTTCGTCAACCGCTTTGAGGTATTTTTTAACGGCTGTTTTAACTTTTGATTTATAAGACATATTTCTAAGGCGTTTCTTCTCGTTTTGCCTCATTCTCTTCAAAGCCGACGGATGATTAGCCATTAATAGCTCCTTCTGAAAGTCACCCTCAGACTCTTTCGCCACCTGTGTGAAGGGATTTCACAGCCTGAAGCGCGGCGGTCAAGGGTGAACCCGCCTTTTAATATCGAATTTTTCTATATCTCAGAAAAACACATAATAAGTCAATAGATTTTTCATAACCCCGGATAAAATGGGCTCCTCTTCCCTTTGACCGAAAAAAAGGCTAATTTAAGTCAAATTGAGAAAGTATTCGTATTGCCGAGCCGTGTTTCGGCCTGCGTCACCGGGTATAAGTTTACTCATGTTAGTCTGTCGTAAACAGCTTATTTTAAAGGGCACACTTCAAGGAATAGGCTTCAGACCCACTGTTTATCGACTTGCCACAAGCCATGGCCTTTCGGGATGGGTAATTAACACCACAGAGGCCGTGCGCATCGAAATCGAAGGAACAGAAACCCAGTGTAACAGATTTATCTCCGAATTACCCGGCGCAATACCACCGCCAGGGCATGTAGAAACATTAGAAGTCTTCGAAATTAGCCCAACTGGAGCGAAAGGCTTTGATATTCAGACAAGCCTTGCCACAAAACGAGAAATAACCCCTATTCCGCCGGATGTAGCCGTTTGTGACAACTGCGTGGCGGAGCTTTTTGACCCTCATGACAGGAGATACCTTTACCCTTTTATTACGTGCACACTATGCGGGCCGAGATTTAGCGTTGTTCGATCGTTTCCCTATGATCGGGAAAGAACATCCATGGCCGACTTTTTCATGTGCGACGAATGCCGTTCCGAATATGAAGACCCTAATGACCGTCGGTTCCATTCCCAGACTAATTCGTGCCCAAAATGCGGCCCAAGACTGATTCTGTTTGACAACCATGGGGGCAAAATCGACGGCGACCCAATTTCGGAATCCATAAAGCTTCTAAAATCAGGCAAGGTAGTCGCCATAAAAGGCATAGGCGGTTTTCATCTGGCTGTGGACGCTTTGAACAATGAGGCCGCTCAAAGGTTGCGGGATCTAAAGGGTCGGGCCGAAAAACCCTTTGCGGTAATGGCTTCCGGAGTTCAGGAAGTTCTAAATTATTGCCGTGTCGATAGCGATGAATTACGGGCTTTAAATTCGGCTGCGGCCCCTATTGTTTTGCTCAGGACTCAGGGGGAAAAGGCTCCTCCGAGCATTGCCCCTTTTGTTGGAACTCTTGGGATGATGCTGCCTTACACCCCTGTGCACCATCTTCTATTCAAACACCCTGATTTCAAGGGCGGAGCCTCTCTCGCGTTACTTGTGATGACATCCGGCAACAGATCGGAAGAACCGATAGTCGCAGGCAACGAGGAGGCCTTTGAAAGACTGGGTTCCATTGCGGACGCGTTTCTGGCGCATGATCGAGAGATTGTCTTAAGGACTGACGATTCTATTGTTAGAGTAATAAACGGTCGTCCTTCGATATTTAGAAGATCGCGGGGATACGTCCCGCTAAGCTTCCACTTGAATGACGTAGAAGAAGTTGACACAAACAACAAGATCGATCTAGGGTTATCGGGCCTGCAGGATATTGGAAACCGGCAAGAGCCTGTTGTGCTTGGAGTTGGAGCGGACTTAAAGAACGCTCCAGCGATTCTGGACGGAAAATACCTCACACCTGGACCACACGTTGGAGACCTCGAGTCTCCCGAAGCGCAGGACTATTTTGTCCGGTCGATAGAAACTTTGACAAATTATCTTGAGGTAACTCCCTCCGTAATAGCCTATGACCCTCACCCCGCCTACTTCAGTTCAAATCTTGCCAATTCCAATCCAACAGAACGTGTGCCTGTCTTTCACCATCACGCTCACGCTGTTAGTCTCCTTCTCGAAAATGGTCT
>JAZDKD010000020.1:0-2415 GCA_043803345.1 Pseudomonadota bacterium | reverse complement strand
AACTTGGGGCGGGCTTGCAGAGGAGGTGAGGTATTGGGGCAATTGGGTACTTGAAAAAGTTCGCGAGGAGATTGGTGACCTTTATCCACCTATTCCCGATCCTGAATGTATCAGCAATAATTCATTAACTGTTTAATATACAAGGTTAAATAATAAACCGAAGTATATTCAACAAGTTAGCTAAAAATGACCAATTTTAAAGTATATTTAATTAATGCACTAATAAAATGTTCATACAAATATCAGCACAATCTTTTTTCTCTCATGGCTTTTTCGACAAACAAATGAATATGTCCAATAGCTTGAAATTAGGCAATAAATTGACATCAAATCCATTTTCTAAGCACAATAGGTGTAGAAAATATCAAGTACAGCAACGGCACTATTTTTATATAAGTGCAAAAATTAAGTATACACTTGCTTTCTTTTGTGGTATCCTCCTCGCTAAACTCGTAACCAAAGGAGGACACAATGAAAATCGCATTGGACCTAGATGTCCAAATACAAGACGGCATTTTGATCCTGAAAGAAAGCTCCGGCAGAACCCTGATCTTTCCCAAGGACCATGTCGTTCCAAAGAAGATCCAGATGGTCACTTTGGCAGAACTCAGCGATCTGACCATAGAGGAGATCTGCAGACTGTTCGGCTACAAGACCAGAAAATCCTACTACGACATTCGGCGCTTCGTTCTCGAGAACAACATCGAGGCCTTAATGCCCAAGAAAACCGGGCCCAAAAGCGCCCCCAAACGGACTCCAGAGTTGGAAAAAAAGGTTATCCAGCTTCGCTTGAGTACCGACAAGAACATGTACGAGATGACTCCTATCTTGAATCGAGAGGGCTTCTCCGTCAAGGCGCGTCTGGTGGCTCAGATTTTGAGCGACTACGGGATCAGCAAAAAAAAATCGCTCACAGAGAAGTAAAAGAGCGTTCCCGAGCCTTGTTGACTCCGGAGACTATTGAGGTTCTTGATAGCGGACTGAAACCCAAGCGTATTGAGATTACCCGGCAGTCCGTCCAGGCAGAGCTGGAGTCACTGCTCAGGCGAGGTTTTACTACCACCCATGCTGGCGGCTTCTTTTTCATCCCTTACTTGCAGGAGCTCGATCTTTACGGGGCTTTAGGGGAACTGAGTGCCCCCAAAGCAACAGGGATTCCCACCGAGAAGGTAGCCCTGCAGCTTATCTGGGAACCCCTTTTTGGCTATGTCAAGGGTATCCGGACCGTTGACCCAGTAAGTCAAGCAGATTTCGGCGTTTTGTCGGGCCTGCCTTTCATTTGCTCTGTTTCCACCGAGTATCGCTTCCTTGCCGAAAGCACCACAGAGCGCAGTGAAGCCTTTCAGAAGCATCTGGGAAAGCGTCTGGTCCATCTGGATTATGTTACAGGTGATGTGCTCAACATGGATGGCCATTCTATCAAGCTCTTTTCCCGAAAGGAGATGAAGGCTTCTTATCTTTCCAAGGACAAGACTTACGGCAAAGCCATCCGCACCTTCTACACCCAGGATCAAGCCAGCAAAAAGCCGCTTTTTGCAAAAGTTGCCTATTCAGGCGCCACGGTAGCTCAGGTAACACCCCAGCTGGTAGAGGCTAACAAAGAGATCCTTGGCGGTCCCTTCCTCACTGTGAACGACAAAGAGTGGTTCATCGGCAGCCTTCTGGATCAACTCGACAAGATTCACGGCATCCAGGTATTGCTCCCACTCAAACGTACGGCCAAACGGATTAGAGAGATGGAGGCCATCCCTTTTGAAGAATTCAAGTATCGTTACGAAAACCGGCCCATTGCCAGGCTGGTCACAGAACTGGATGGTTTTACCGGCCAGATGAAACTCTTTGTCAAACGAAATGGTGATGGCACCTTCTTTGCTCTGATCACCAACAAGAAATACTTTCGGGCTGCCCGGGCCATGGAGATTTATCGCAAGCGCTGGAGAATCGAAAACTTCTTCAATGAAAATGGCTTCTTGGGCCTTGATCGGCTACCTTCCCTCGAACTCAATGCCATCCAGACGGTTTTGAGCCTCAAGCTGGTCTCATTTCACCTGGTTGATAACTTTAGAAAAAATCTCCCAAAACCTTTTTCGACAATGAAACCGGAGTCAATCTACCAACATTTCATCCAGGGCGTTCAGGGGAAGGTCCAACTCAAAAAAAACAAAGTGCAAGTTGATATCTACGGCTTTCAGCACCGGGATGCGGTCGCTCCCCTGTTCAAGAGGCTGGAGCAAAAGCTGACCATCCAAAATATCGATCCTCGTTGCCCCTGGCTAAATGACCATGTGCTGAGCTTCTCATTTAAGTGAGAAAGTGTATATCGAATTAAGGCTGAATTATTGCTGGTTGTTTTACTCTACCCGACTTCTACCACAAAAAAGCTTTCAAGAAGTATTCATGATTTTACCAGTTCCA
>JAZDKD010000019.1:0-3971 GCA_043803345.1 Pseudomonadota bacterium | reverse complement strand
GAACAGGCATGGAACCTTTTCTTAGAAAAAACTCCAAGTCTTGTAATTAGCGACATATTGATGCCAAACCTTGATGGCATAGGACTTCTCAAGTTGATTAAAGAGGCCGATGATATAATTCCAGTGGTCATGATAACTGGTTTTGGCGAGATGGAAAGCGCAATCAACGCACTCAGATTAGGAGCCTACGATTTTCTGCTCAAACCTATCAATACGGACATACTGGTTTCCACTGTTCAGAAGGGGTTAGAGCATCACAGGCTTAAACTTCTAGAGAGAGAATATACTCATCGTCTCGAAATTCAGGTTGAAAATAGAACCAAAGAACTGGCGCAAACGAATGAATTCTTAAAGGGCATATTGGAAAGTTCCAGAGGCGTTTCAATTGTAGTCACGGATCTCGACAGAAAGATTATAGTGTGGAATTCGGGAGCCCGAAACATATTTGGCTATGATGAAAATGAAATGATTGGACAGTCCATAGTCAGGCTTTATCCATCATCGGCAAATGAAGATTCAATTCAAAACAGCCTCAGAGAAGCTCTGGAAAGCAAATCAGGAAGCGCGCAGAAAATCATTAAACAGATTTCCAAGGATAAGCAAGAGGTTACGCTTTCTCTCGCGATTTCTCCCATGCTAGATCGAAAGGGCCGTTTGCAGGCGGTTGTTGGCCTGGGACAGGACGTTACAGAGCAATATCGTCTTCATCAACAGTTGGTCGAATCTTATACTAGAATTAGGAAAATTCAGGGGGCTTCAATTTTTGCCCTCGCAAAACTGGCGGAAGCACGCGATGGAGAAACCGGGAGTCATCTCGGGAGAATAAGGGGCTACTGCGCGGTCTTATGCCAAGCTCTGCGTAAACGGCCGATTTATGGCCATCTTCTTACCGATGAATTTGTTGAGGACTTAGTTCAGTGTTCCGTATTGCACGATATCGGAAAGATTGTGATCTCTGACGAAATATTGTTCAAAAATGGAAAATATGGACCCGAAGAAATGGAAATCATGCGCCAGCATGCCTTGTTAGGGGGTAAAGCTCTCTACGAAGCGGCTCAAGAGACAGGAGAAACGCAGAGCTACCTGACTGTCGGGGCAGATGTAGCCTATTACCACCATGAGCGTTGGGATGGATCTGGATATCCATTCGAGTTACGTGAATCAGAAATCCCCCTTTCTGCAAGAATTGTAGCATTGTGCGATGTATATGACGCTTTGAGGTCGAAAAGAAGATACAAGGACGCGTTCTCTCATGAAGACTCACTGCAACTCATAGTTAAGGATCGTGGCAAACATTTCGATCCGGAAATTGTTGACGCTTTCGTCGCGAGTGCGGAAGAGTTTAGACAAGTGCGAGAATTAACGGCAAATGGCTCTTGGACTGGGCAACTTGGATCACCTTGAACAAATACCGACTTGTCAAAGTTATGGTGAATCGGACCCTTTTGGCTGGTTACCCACAATCACCACATGATTCTCTCCTAATTCGATTCCCAGATGGATAACCAAAAAAATCAACCTTCACAGCAAACTGGAATCTGAGAGAGTTTGTCGTTGGTCTAACTACAGTTTGCAAGTCACTGACTTCCAACCCTTCGATAAATTGTGTAAACTGTAAAATATTTTTTCCGGAGAAAGTGATTTCGCATGAGTCAAAGTTGGGTACCCATTTCAACCATAATAAAAACAGCTCCCAAGTTGTTGGAAATTCCGAAATACGCAAAGAATGTCGCCATGATCCAGGTGGACAAGTTTCTCAGAAACCTTACATCCAAGGGGGATCAGGGCTCGGCCAACAAGATTCGGCAGTGCAGCATCCGCATTACAGATTATTGCAACCTTCGATGCCATACCTGTGGTCAATGGGGAGACCGGGGCTTTCTTCGCGCGTCTTCTTTGAAAGAATTGAAGGAACACGAGGTTGCGCTTGACAGATACATTTACCTTTTACGTGACCTTGAAAAGCATGGACATACTCCATCGGTTTATCTTTGGGGAGGGGAACCCATGCTTTATAAAGGGTCAGTTGAGATAATTGAAGAGGCGGCTCGCCTGGGAATGCCTCCAAGTATAGCGACAAATGGAACAGGGTTACATGAACACGCGGACCGTCTGGTCAGCGCTCCGATGTTTGTGGTTCAAATTTCCGTTGATGGGCCCGACGAGGCTACCCACAACATGAGTCGTCCGGGCGCTTCGCCATCCGTAAACAATTTCAGGACTATCAACAAGGCAATCGACACATTGACACAGATGAGAAAAGAAAAAGGACAAAGGTTGCCGCTAATTGCGTCCCTTACCACCATCAATAATGTAAACTACCAAAGGCTGGTTGATATATATGAGGTTTTCAAAGACAGAGTCGATGTGTGTGTATTCTATCTAGCATGGTGGATAGATGAAGAATCTGCAGAAAAACACACTAGAGATTTCGAAACAAGATTCGGGTTCAAGCCTCAAAAACATTACGGCTGGATCGGGAACTGGAGACCACCCGATATTGCGGCATTGTCCCAGCAACTCAAACGATTGAATGAATTGGCAACGAATCTTTCAGGCCCGGCCGTTATAATTATGCCCCCATTAGTTGAGCCAAACGATTTGGAATCATATTACACGGATCACAGTCGCCGATTCGGTTTTGATAAATGCTTGTCGATTTTTAGCGCGGTGGAACTCAATTCTAACGGCGACATGTCTCCTTGCCGTGACTATCATGACTATGTAGTGGGAAACGTCAAGGAGAACACAATAACAGAGTTATGGAATTCTGATAAGTACAGGGAATTTCGAAAGAATCTATCGTCGCAAGGTTTGATGCCCGTTTGCTCACGATGCTGTGGATTGATGGGATATTGAGATTTGTTAAAATGTATAGTGCGTTTTCTGTTTGATATGCGCCTATTAGTATCTTGGGCGGATTTTAGCCATTCCCAAGAACAGTAGTGAGTTCAAAATCTGTGAGACCGCATTCTGTTAATGAGAAACTTAGCAGCGATTCCATTCACCAGGCCCGACCCGATGGCAGCGAGAATCATAGCTGGAGCAAGAAGCAGAATACTGTCATTTTTGACTAGTAGAACATATACCACCAAGAGTTGAGCCAAATTGTGAGTCACTGCGCCTATGACGCTGATCCCTGGTTCGCTAAAGAACTCGCCCGTTAGCTTACGGATGTAACCCATCGTCATAATTGAACTCAACCCGCCTGAAGCGGCAAGTAAAAAACCTGGGGAACCGAATTGTCCTGAGATAAGTCCTCCAAGGAGAATTCTTCCCGCCGTGATGAGAAAAGCGTCTCTGAATCCAAAGACATACAGAGTGGCCAATCCAATTATGTTTGCAAATCCAAACCGGAACCATCCAATCGAAAAAGGAACGAGGGACTCCAAAGAATGGATAGCCGTTGCCAGGGCCAGTAGCATGCCTAATCGGGATAGTTTTTTGGTTCTATCCGTCACAGTCATCTACTAATTGCATCCAATTCTTTAGTTTCGTCTCCGCCTACGCGCACTATTATTTCGTTGGGCACACAAACAAGTGCGCTACCCGACGCGTTGGACTCTCCCATATTGACGCAATAATGATTAGGACATGGCGAACTAATTATAGACACCCGACCTCTCTTTATCCGCACCTTCGTCTCCCCGAGTGGTCCAACTACAGTAACATCCCGTTCCTGATGCAAGGAATATCTCCCTACCAGTTGATTTCTAGACTCAATGAAGACCGTGTCCCCAGTTGATATTATGGTTGGGGGAAGAAATATCGCCAGGACCGTGGCTAGGAGTCCTAGAGCAAAAATTAGTAAAAGATCTCCTGGTCTTAGGTGTTTAAACAAGGCAGGCTTCCACTATTAATTTCAAGCATTCCAGCGCTAATTTTCGGGGTGTGTTTATCTAAAGCGCAGTTTTTGCATAAATCCGCCGCACGCCACGAAACAATTTCTGGGACTCACTTAACTGATATTA
>JAZDKD010000018.1:0-9487 GCA_043803345.1 Pseudomonadota bacterium | reverse complement strand
CCATCTTCGATCTTTACCTTGTACCAAACGTCTTTGCGAACATCGTCAGAACCTTCTTCGGGAGTAGATGGTTCATCCGCCGGAACAACCGTTGGATCTCCAGATCTCATGCGTGCGCTAGTTCTCTCAGAGGGCTGATTACTCCTAAGAGTGACAACCCGCTCATAAATTTCCAACTTTTTGCCGGGCGGAAGCACTTCAATTATTTCATTCTGTCTACCAGGAACGAGTCTAAAATTTGCTTTACTCTTTGTCACAGCCTCGGCTTGGGGCGGTATACCTTCAATAGATTTTCTCAACTCATGGGTTTTGGCGATAATATCATCACCGCCGACCGATTTTTGCTCTACGTATCCCTCTCGACCATCGCGTGTCCTGACTTTGAACATTTCCCCTACTTTGTCCAAGAGGTTCAGTGGCGTTTCGGCAGGCAATTTTCGAATAATTTCCGAGTTCAGGTTGGCCGTTTGGTATAATGATGTCGGCCTAAGCGTGATCCCCTCGCGCGGAACGAACTGGGTTTTTTTCTTGAGAAGTTTTGTCTCAACTTTCACTATTAGTTCTTTCTTGATTGTATCGATTTCCTGACAACCGAGAGTTGACAGAAAAAAAGAAATAATGAATAGGTATATCAAGAAGTTAATAGCCGAAAGTTTTCTGAGCTTTAAGCCTAGGGTTTCCATGAATTGAAACCTTCTTTCAAGAGTCTTTCGGATCTTATATTTCCAAATGGCCTGTCAATCAATAGCAAGCCAACAGTTTATGTCCATATTGATTCTAATACCCTGGAAGCGAAGAGTTCAAATGGCTCATTCAAAGTATAAGAGTATAGTTTAATTTGAACTAATGGAATAAGATACCATTTCTTTAGCGAGACAAGCCTAAATTTTGGATTCGCCCGAAAAGCCCATCAATATTGACCAAGCGGAAACATGATCGAATGGAAATCATTACAACACACATCAATGCGGACTTTGACGCTTTTGCCTCCATGGTAGCGGCCAAGAAGTTGTATCCGGAGGCTCTTGTTGTTTTCCCAGGATCTCGCGAAAAAAACCTGCGCGATTTTTTTATGGAGTCGACCCTCTATATTCTTTCTATCGAACGCGTCAAAGATCTTGACCTGTCCCTTGTTAAAAAGCTCATTCTTGTAGATACAAGGCAAAAAAGCAGAATAGGCAGGTTAAGTGAGATTTGCGATTCACCCAAGGTGGATGTCCATATATATGACCATCATCCCGATTCTGATGAAGACATAAAGGGGAAGGTCGAGGTCATTAGGGCCGTGGGAGCAACCGCAACACTTTTTGTCAAACTTTTTCGTGAAAAAGGTATAGCCGTCAATGCCGAAGAGGCTACGGTCCTGGCTCTAGGTATATATGAAGACACAGGATCATTCACTTTTTCTTCGACTACACCTGAAGATCTAGGCGCTGCGAAGTGGCTGCTCGAACGAGGGGCTAATTTAAACATTGTTTCCAACATGATGACCAGTGATTTGTCGAAGGACCAGGTCGACATATTGCATCAATTTATCGAAGAATCTGAAACATTCAGTTCGGGGAACCTTGAGGCTGTAATCGCCACTGCTAACGCCGAGGGTTACGTCGGAGACCTGGCTATACTGGTTCACAAATTCAAGGAAATGGAAAACCATGACGTAGTCATCGCTATAGTGCGAATGGAAGACAGGATTCATCTTATAGCCAGAAGCAGCATCCAGGAAGTAAATGTTGGAGAGATAGCCGCTGAATTTGGCGGGGGAGGTCATGCGACCGCAGCAAGCGCTACAATTCGTGATATGCAACTTTTTGAAGTCAAAGATCGAGTTCTCGCGGCGCTTCAAGCCAGAGTCCGGCCTAAACGACAGGCCTCCGACATAATGTCTCGTCCTGTAATCTCAATTGGCCCGGACCAGACCATTGAAGAAGCGGGGGGACTGTTGAGCCGTTATCAAATTAGCTCCCTGCCTGTGGAAAAGAACCGGTCGGTTTTGGGAATTCTCCATCGCCAAGCGGTTGACAGGGCCACTCATCATGGTCTTCAAAGGCATCTTGTCTCAGACTTCATGAATCCTGGAGTAGTCTTTGTAACCCCCGATGATTCAGTTGACCAGGCACTTAAAATCACTGTCGAAGGACGTCACCGACTGGTCCCCGTTATAGACGAAGGACACATGGTAGGCGTGATATCCCGCAGCGACCTTCTTGAACATCTGAAGTTGCCTCGGATCAGTGATTCGACGAGTCACGAGGATTACCAGAGCGCTAGAGAGCGCCGAAAAAGTGTCAAGAAACTCCTTGAAGAAAGAACCCCCTCAAAAGTTCTAAGCATATTTAAGAAAGCAGGGGAGGTAGCTTCGGGTTTCAATTACGAAGTTTTCCTGGTTGGTGGGGCTGTTCGGGATCTGTTGCTTAGAAATTACAATCTTGACATAGACCTGGTCGTCGAGGGAGATGGGATATTTTTTGCAAAAGAGCTTTCAACTTGTTATCCCGGTTGCCGTGTAAAAAGTCATGATAAATTTGGAACTGCGGTTATGTTGTTCGAGGACGGATTCAAGATAGACGTAGCCACGGCTCGTCACGAATATTATCCTCGTCCTGGCGCCCTGCCGCAAGTAGAAACCAGTTCTATCAAGCGGGACCTTTACAGAAGAGATTTTACGATTAATACCCTGGCCGTACATCTCAATTTGAATGAATGGGGGCGTTTAATAGATTTTTTTGGGGGAGCGAGAGACATCAAGGATAGAATAATCCGCGTTTTGCACAACCTTGCTTTTGTTGAAGACCCAACCCGTATTTTGAGAGCGGTCCGATTCGCTAGTCGGTTCAACTTCAACCTGAACAAGCATACTATGACTCTAATCAAAGGAGCGCTAAGAATAAACATCTTCGATCGAGTTGAGGGCAAGAGGCTGTTAAACGAATTAATCCATATTTTGGACGAGCGCAATCCATCGCCTGCGCTTGAGCAGATGTCAACGATCGGAATCCTTGATGCCCTATGTTCGGGGCTAGTTTATAGCCAAAAGACGGCGGAACTCGTGGACGGTGTCTCCGGGGTGCTTTCATGGTGGAAGTATCTTTTTCTCCAAGATGAGGTTGCGACATGGAAACCATACTTTTTTGCTTTGACGGATTCTCTTGATGACAGGACGATGGAATCGTTTGCGGAGCGTCTATCTATTCCTAAGCCTGAAACAAGCAGGTTGCTGAAAGAGCGAAGAGAATTCCGTTGGGTTCTAAGCCTTTTGGATCGACAGAAAATTACCAGACCCAGCGAAATTGTACTGATCCTGAGTAAGTTTTCTATGGACTCTCTTTTGTTTATGATGGCCAAGGCTGGACGAGAGAATGTCCGCAAGGTAATATCAGAGTTCATATTAAGAATGCGGCATGTCCGGCCGATTATAACGGGCAAGGATCTCAAGGCGATGGGATACGAGCCAGGTCCTATATTCGGTTCAATTCTCAACTCCTTGCGTGAGGCGCGCCTGGATGGAAGTGTCGTGGATTTCGAACAAGAGAAAAGGTTCGTAGAGAAATTCTTCCGCAACAAGGAAAATTTGTTGCTGAAACAAGCGTCAAAAAATTAGACTTTCCAGAAAATATGTTGATGTTATATTAAAGAAGTGGAGGATCTAAATGGAAACTAAAGGCCCCAAGACGGTAAAGATTTTTGACATCACCTTAAGAGACGGTTCCCAAAGCAAGGTGGCTACACGGATAGCGCTTAAAGACTTGTTGAAGGTCGCCGAGAAACTTGCTGACACGGGAATTTATGGAGCCGAGACTTGGGGAGGCGCCACATTCGATGTATGTGTTCGTTACTTGAGAGAAGACCCATGGGAGAGGGCTAGAGCGCTCAAAGCAGCCATGCCCAATGTCAAGAGCATGATGCTGATACGTGGTCAGAATCTTGTGGCTTATTCCAACTTCCCAGATGATGTAGTCGCAAAATTCGTGGCAACTGCGGCAAGAAATGGAATTGACGTTTTTCGGATTTTCGACGCTCTTGATGACGTCAGAAATCACGAGGCCGTAATAAAATCCGTAAAAGCCGTTGGAAAGATTGCAGAAGGAGCTGTATGTTATACTATAAGCCCAGTTCACACCATTGAGAAATTTGTGGCAAAAGCCAGACAGCTTGAGGACAAGGGGGTAGACCAGATAGCAATCAAGGACATGGCGGGCCTGATCGATCCTCAGACAGCTTTCGAGTTGGTCTCCAGCCTAAAGAAAGCGGTGAATGTTCCCATCCATTTGCATACTCATGACAATTGCGGTCTTGGAATGATGTCTGTGTTGAAAGCTGTGGAAGCCGGCTGCGAAATGATAGATTCGGTTTTAAGCCCGTTCTCCGGTGGAACAGGTCATCCTTGCACTGAATCCCTGGTATTTTCGTTAGAACGTTTTGGATACAATACCGGATGCGATCTCAAGAAACTTACCAGAGCGGCGGAAGAGGCTAAAAGTGTAAGAGCTCTCTATCATGACTTTGAAGCTCCGTATAGCGGAGTTGACTGTAAAATGTTGATTACTCAGATCCCAGGCGGAGTCATGTCGAATTTAGCCAGTCAGTTGAGGTTACAAAACGCTCTGCCCCGACTTGAAGAAATTGTTGACGAGATCCCGCGAGTTCGGGAGGATCTGGGATTCATTCCACTTGTAACGCCAACATCTCAGATAGTAGTCTCACAGGCAACTTTCAACGTACTTCTTGGACGATACAAGATAATAGCAAACCATACGGCAAACCTATTGAAAGGTATGTACGGGGAGACTCCCGCTCCAGTCAATAAGGAACTACAGGATAGGGTTTTAAAGGGCGAAGAACCAATATCGGTTAGACCGGCTGAACTTATTGCGCCTATGTGGGCCGACCTTGAGCGTAAATTTCCTGGAATGACGGACGAGGAAATCCTTATACACGCGATCTTTCCTCATGAAGCCGCCGGTTATTTTGAAGAGAAATCCAAGAAATCCTAATTAAACTAGATTATTTAGTTTGACAGTTCAGTTTTTACGGGTGAGGTAATTTGCGAGCCGGCGGCGACTCGCAAATTTTTTATTGCAGAGAAAACAAATGTTTTGTATATTTCATTCATGAACCTTACCCAGAGGCAAAAACAGATCCTGAACTTCATGCGTCTATTTCAGGAACGCGAAGGCTTCCCACCATCTTTAAGAGAGATATGCCAAGAACTTGGGCTTGTTTCCCCTGGTAGCCTCATTAAACACATTCGTTCATTGGAAGCGCAGGGTTCCATCAGAGGCATGCCCGGGAAAAAAAGAGCATGGAAGGTTGTAAGTATTAAATCGGCAATTACGAGTTCCATTCCTGTTCTTGGCCATATCGCGGCGGGTAGTCCCATTCTGGCTCAAGAAAGTAATGACGATGATCTACCGATAAACCCCAATTTCTTTGGCTCACCTGAGGCGTTTGCTCTTAGAGTCAAGGGGGATTCAATGATTGACGCTCACATTCAGGATGGAGATCTGGCGATTATTCGACCACAGGAAGATGCTGAGAATGGGGACATAGTAGCTGTTATGGTAGACGATATTGAAGCGGAGGCCACTCTGAAGATTCTCAGAATCGACAAAGAACTCATAGAATTACGCCCGGCAAACGAATCATATGAGCCGTTAATTTTTAGGCGCATGGACCGTTCGAAGATAAGAATTTTGGGAAAACTCATTGGAGTGATAAGGCCGAAGCTGTAACTGGAAATGGCATGGAGGGCCTAGTGTACACGGATCATGTTCTTTTAATCTCGAAGATGGTGATCTCCTGTTTGGGAAATCCCTTGATGTGCACAAGGGAAACCTGTTTTTTGCAAACGAATCCTTTTGATAAAAGACGTCCGACAAATCTCGTAACAACAAGTCTATCCCGGTCTGCCAGGAGAATTCGACCGTTTGGAGCCAAGGCTTTTTCCATGAGTTTAATCAGCGAACCATGGGAGAAATAGTCGTAAACTATTTCAGCGCCCAGAATAAGGTCAAATTGTGGAACTCCAACCGGATCCTCCCAATCGAGAACCAAGAAACTAACCTTTTGAGAGCTCAATCCATTGATGTTGACGTTATTGAAAACAGTCTCCAGGGCTTCGGGTAAAAAATCGCTGAAGGTGACTGCAGCGCCGCGGATTAAAGCGGCTATGCCGGTAAGACCGATCCCGGAACCCAGTTCAAGAACCTTTTCCCCTGAGAGGTTTTCCTGACACACGATTCTTTCCGCCAGGTCAATGGATGAGGTGGTAAGTCCCCACCATAATGAAATCCTGTCCTCGGATTCGTCGACGTTGTCCGGAGCGTTAAGAATTATATTACAGTTTCCAAGTTTAATTACATGTTCCACTCGATATTTTCTCCGTCGTTTGACAAGATCTTGCCATCAGTTCAATAAAGGTTTTATAGAACCAACATTGAAACAGATTTGTCAAAAAAT
This sequence comes from Pseudomonadota bacterium, assembly GCA_043803345.1. Classification (GTDB taxonomy): domain Bacteria; phylum Desulfobacterota; class Desulfomonilia; order Desulfomonilales; family Desulfomonilaceae; genus CAJBEZ01. The sequence continues at coordinate 3,028 of JAZDKD010000018.1, read as the reverse complement.
TCTACGTGCCAATTTTAATATGAGCATGATGGCCTAAAACGAAATCTGAAAATTGGCAACGGATGATTCGATAGAAAGGTTCTTCCAATGAAGAGTGTCAGGCTTCGAAGTCCGGCGAAAATAAATATTTTCCTGAGAGTCCTTGGAAGAAGGCCTGACGGCTATCACGAGATAGAAACGCTCTTTCAGGAGATCGAACTCGCAGATGAGATAATATTAAAGAAAACTAAAGGCCGGACAACGCTCAAGGTTTTTGGATCTCCTGAACTTGAAACGGGCGACAACATCATATTCAAAGCGTTAGATTGGATTGAATCAATGTGCGGAAGGAGATTCAATCTCGAAATTCTTCTACACAAAAATATTCCGGTTGCTGCGGGTTTAGGAGGAGGAAGTTCCAACGCTGCGGCGCTAATTTGCGGGGTTAAAAAACTCTTCGATCTTGAATGGTTGGACACCGATTGTTTGTCGCCTTCGGCATTTTCGATAGGCGCGGATGTGCCATTTTTTCTTCATGGCGGTTCTGCAATAGGGGAGGGCATAGGCGAGAAACTTACGCTGGTTTCCCTGGAAGGACCTGAACAGGTAATATTGATAAATCCCGGATTTCCGGTTTCGACAGCAATGATATATTGCGAAATTTCTAAAACCTTGACAGAGAAAATGAGAAAAGGTATTTTAAAAAGATTATATGGGGAAAGCAGAGACTCTAGGCGTTTTCTCCATAATGACCTGCAGCCGGTCGCTGAACGTCTTCACCCTGACATTTCGGAGGCTTTAACCGCCTTGCGACTAGCCGGGATCGAAGCGCCGCTTATGAGCGGAAGCGGTCCAACTGTATTCGGTTTTTGCGAGGACGATACTTTTGATCCGAAAAGTCTTATGCTTTCGAAGCCCTGGAGTGTTTGGAAAACGAGACTAGCCAAGAAAGGCATAATTGTTGACTAGTTATTAGCGTTGGAGTCAGTGCCCGGATCAAGATTTTTACTGGGGTGTCGTCAAGTGGCAAGACACGGGAATTTGGATCCCGCATTCGGAGGTTCGAATCCTCCCACCCCAGCCAACAGCCTATGTTTTAAAAAAATTCAACCAATAGAGGAATAGTATGCCTTCTAAAACAATGCGGACAAGAGAGGAACAGAAAGCAAGGTTCCTCCAACAGTCGGAAGCAAGAAAAAATGCGCTTCTTGAACAAGGTTTTGAAGAAGCTCGGATCAATAAAGATCCCGATTTTAAGCGTCTCCGTGCGAGGATAAAACAGGTTAATGCAGCCATAGCCAGGATTACCTTTCTTGAGGAACAAACCAGAAAACTCCAGGAAAAGAAGCGGCAGAAAACAGAGGAAGCCGCTCTGGCAAGGGCTGAATCCATAAAGCCCGGAGCTATAACAAAAAAGAAAAAGACTGAAGAAAAACCGCCCGAACCGACCAAGAAGGGTTCAGGCGGAGGAAAAGGCAAAGACAAATCAAAACAGGAAGGAAAGAAGCAGAAATCCTAAAGGTGAATTAATGGAGGCATTCCTACGTCAAGCCAAGTTTAAAGTTATTAATGATGAGAGGCGACCGCAGTTCTGCGGGACTCAGAGCCTTCTACTGTTTGGCAACTCTGATCACCTTATTAACAGCCTGCGACATTTCTTACCCAGTTCATGCCAGACTCTGATATATTAAAAACGCTCAGAGAATTGGTTCTGATAACGCCGGGTTTCTTGCTGGCGATAACGGTCCACGAATTCTGCCACGGATACATAGCTTATAAGCTCGGAGATCCCACGGCAAAGATGGCCGGAAGACTGACCTTGAATCCTTTGAGCCATCTTGATCCATTCGGCACATTGGCGCTTGTTCTGACTAGGATGATAGGGTGGGCCAAGCCTGTCCCTGTAAACCCCCAATACCTCAAAAAGCCTTTGCAGGATATGCTCTGGATAAGCTTGGGAGGGCCGGCCGCAAATTTTTTGTGCGCGATCGCTCTCGTCATGCTCTTGAAAATTATAGCTGTTCTAGGAATGTCCAGTTTTGCGTCGCCCTCGACGGACTTTTTTCTTGGCCCGTTGTTTCTCATTGTAAGATTCGGAATCAGGATAAATGTTGTTCTTGCGATCTTCAATCTGATTCCAATTCCTCCACTGGATGGATTTAGCGTTCTAAAGGGATTGCTTCCCCATCATGTTGCCTACAAGCTTGAATCTCTTGAGCCTTATGGTTTTATGATACTTCTTGCTTTACTGCTTACCGGCGTGGTGAGTTTTATTATAGCCCCCCCTATTGTGGCCGTGGAAAACCTCCTGTTAAGACTTCTCTAGGTTTGACATGACATATGAAATCAAGTTAGATATTTTTGAAGGTCCCTTGGATCTGCTCCTGCACCTGATTGAAAAGAATGAAGTTTCAATCAGTGACATTCCGGTAGCCCAGATTACCAAGCAATATCTCGAGACCATTGAAACAATGAGGTCGTTGAATCTCGAAATGGCAGGGGAATATCTTCTCATGGCATCCTATCTGACGCACATAAAATCCCAGATGCTTTTGCCTCGACCGGAGAGGGACAAGGAGGAATATTTGGAAGGGGATGAAGATCCAAGAGCCGAGTTGGTGGCGCATCTTCTTGAATACAGACGATACAAGGCTGTAGCTAACTCCTTAGATGTCATTCCCTTGTGGGGGAGAGAAGTGTTCAGCAGGGAGTCATTGGAACCAGGTTTGACCCCCCACATACAATCTTCAATGCCTATAGACATCAACGAATTGTTTTGTATCATGCGAGAAATCATTGAAAGGCGCCAACCTGAGACGCTTCTGGAGATCAAGAACGAAACAATGTCACTGAGGGAAAAAGTTCAGGATATTATGCTCAGGTTGCAAAAGAGCCGTTGGTTGTCTTTTGGATCTTTATTTTCTGACGACTTTTCAAGAAGCAACATAGTTATCACTTTTCTTGCGCTGTTAGAAGTTGTGAAGAGTGGAGCGGCACGAATTTACCAGGAAACCCCGTTTGGTTCCATTGTGATTTCAAGATGTTAGAG
>JAZDKD010000017.1:0-2319 GCA_043803345.1 Pseudomonadota bacterium | reverse complement strand
CGATTTTCACAAACAAATCTATTGAGTTTCGCATTGCAGAAGATGTACTGTCAATTACAAATGTCCCCCGGCCTGGCTGCACGACGATTAAACCTTTCTGTGATAGAGCTTTCATCGCTTCGCGAATTGCAGTGCGACTTACGCCGAACTGTTTAGCCAATTCGTGTTCAGGCGGTAATTTATCCCCCGGTTCTAGCTCACCATTGAGGATCCGATTTTCAATCCGATCCACAATTTGTTCGTACAACCTGCCGTATTGAACCTGTCCATACATTAAAGAAGCTCCTCATTGCGGTCTAGAGGTATGATGATGTGATGATATGATGACCATTATTATATTCTGAATTACAAGAAAGTCAAGATACTTACGCCTGGTGATTATAACGTTGACAAAAGGATTTTGTAACATAATAGGCGGGTTTCTTGAGAGAAATCCGCCCATCGCTCTCTTACTTGAGTTTAGAGTTCGTTTTTGAAACTCGATAAAGCGAGAAAAACTTGGCGCAAAAAGTGCTAAAAAACCAAATCTTGAATTACCCATCGGACAAAAATAGTGGCTGACGACTGGTAAGATTGTAATCCACCACAGAGCCAGGAGCGAACCATGAGTGACAACCACCAATGCTATCGTAGCATAAGAACCGCACTATGGACTTGAAATAAGAAATCTACACCCGGTATCAGAAACGCTTCAAAATCGAAACTTCTTTTCTGACCAGAAAAGCCGAGGCTTTCATTTGCACAAGAGCCATCTTTCTGAGCCAACTCGCGTCGCAAAATTGATGTTAGCTGCTTGTCTTGCCTATCACTGGATCGTCCAACTCGGCCTTTGGTCTTTTGGACAACAACACTATTCCGTTGTTTACCGCACTGACCGTTGCGGTTTGAGCCTCTTTCAAATTGGCTTACACGTTTTTGAGCATCTCTTAAATTTCAATTTGACTATTCCCACCTCCTTTGTCGACTTCTCGCGTGCTTCTCCGAATTTTGTCCGGTAGAGAATAAACTTTCAAGATGTTGTAAGAAGTCTATGACAGCAGAGCGTCTGAATACTTAAACTAAAACCCGAGTTGATGTCTATGTCAACTCAGGTTTTAGTTTCTGCCTACCCAAAATTACCTAGGCGGCCCCGACGGGATTCGAACCCGCGATCTCGGCCTTGACAGGGCCGCATGTTAGCCGCTACACCACGGGACCATTAGCGGGCTGTAATATACCACACGCCTTTTTGGGCGTCAAGGCGCACCCGCGCCGAATAAAGCCGGGTCGGTTGGCGTTTGACCGGATGGATCGTAGACATACACCCAGTCGCCTTCCACGGCCCAGTCAAACAGCCATCTGGCATCCCCGATGGATAGATTGACGCAGCCTTTTGAACGGGGATAACCGAATAGAGTGTGCCAGTACGTCCCGTGCAGGGCGCGCGCCTGGTCAAAGTACATCGTCCAGGGCACATCTTCGAGGTAATAATAGTCTGACCTATCGGCCTCGAAGGACCCGCTCATCGTCGTCTCCTCGAGTTTTTGGTAAATCTGGAACAGGCCGGGGCGCGTCCAGAATGGTTCGACCCCGCTGGCGATCAGCGTGGCATACACCAGTTGATTGTTCTCATAGACGCCCAGGGTCTGTTCATAAAGGTTGATATCAATCCAGCGCTTCCCAGTGACCCCTTCCGGCGGACTATGCCGAGGGTCGAGGCGGGCCACCAAGCGCGCTTCCAGCCATTCGTCCGGCCCGATCAGATTCCATTCCACATTACCCACAACTTGCGTTGAGTAAACCTGAACCTTATCGAAGCGGTAGAGTTTATGGCCGCTATACGGGCTGTTAAAGCCAGGGGCGATCCTGCTTTGGCTCTCTTCGATGAGCCAACCAAAGGAGTTACGCGGTGTGGAACTGAAGAGCAATCCCTGGAAGGGGTAAGGGAGGGCAGCGCGTGCTCCCTCGCCCTGGATCCATACACCCGAGCGTAGCAAATAGAAGACGCCCTGTTCATTCTCGACCCGCTCCTGGTAGGAGGCGTATAGGAGCTTGCCAGGTTGTATCACCTGACCGGAAGGTTGGTTGGCCATTGCAGCTTCTAGCGACGGAAAGAGCGGCAGGCCTTTTTCAGTTACTAAGAAATATGAATAAGGGAGGGTATTCAAGTCTGGATTTGGGACGTAGGCTGGCAGCGGCTGGATCGGGAATGTGATGCCCAACGCGGCCATCTCGGTCAGGAATTGCGCCGCGCCGAGTGGAAGACAATCATCCTGGTGGAAAAGGTACACGGCCGGAGGGCAAAGAATGGCGCCACTCTCCGCTTCCTGTGCTGTCGGA
>JAZDKD010000016.1:0-2670 GCA_043803345.1 Pseudomonadota bacterium | reverse complement strand
GTGAAGAGACCTCGCTTGCCAAGGATGCGCTGGGTAATGAGCGTCAGGATCACGCCAAAGACACCCGATATCAGCGCCACAACGAGCCGGTTGTCCAGAAACGTGAGGTTCATGAGATTCATCCTCCGTACATGCTAACGAATTAAATAACCCGCCGGGGCACCCCCCTTGAGCCAAAACCACAAAGGGCTATTTCCGGTCGGGTTGATTTGGTTGTTAGCCAAGCCTAACTTAGCATTTTCTCTCCCCAATGGATAAGATTCTTATCGGGAGATTCAGTCCATTTCATGGGAAAATGAAAGTTCAAAGGCGGAAATTCTCCATAGTGCGAGAAGTATGCATACATGGCAGATCTCTCGGCGTGGTCGAGAAGACTCTTGGGTATTGGAGTGGCGACAACAACCTTCAAACCCCCTATCAGGTCCTCAACCTGGCTTTTGGTCTTGCACGTTTCCTTTAGGATTAATTGCGTCAACTTCGGGTACGTCCACAGCAACCCACTCGCCGGATGTTGGACGTACCAGAAATTGTATAAGCGATTACGTAAAACAAGGGACTTTCCAATGTACAAAATTCCCTTTCTGTCAAGGCCTCCTGCCCTGTGGATTGTTTTACCCGTGTAAACCACGTAGACACCCGCTTTTCTTGGTGCTTCATCCCACCCGTCGTAGAGTGTGTCCAATCTGAATGGTTTCCCCCATTTTGCTATTTCCATTTTTGGCTTCCTCCATAATCAATAATACTGGCTAACGATTTAGGTCAACGGTGGCTGTAAGCCATCCGCTGGAGTGCCTCGTTAGCCACCCCATATCCCAGTTCTTGCTCTAAACCTACTTCTTTGGAACTTTGCCTGTAACGTACTCCAGTCGCTTCATAAGCTTGTCTTCGAGCTCCGATAGATTCTGATACTCGGGGCAGTTGTATGCAGCGAGATCGAAATGGATATTTGTTCCAGCTTTCCTGAATAGAATTATACGACGACCAATGGCGTGAGCGTAGCCCACCTCATAGTACACACTCGGACGTTCGCCCGTGAGGTCCGCAAATAGGAACTCTGCTGTCTTAATCTCGTCGAGAATACGCTGTGTAATCACATCTTCGTGCTCGATGTCGTCGGAGCGGACCGCTTCAACACCGAACTTAGCGAAGCATCGCTTGACCGTGTTACTCACGTCCACCAGCTCGGGCCTGTCCTTCGCCATCCACATCATTATGAAAGCAGTGCCGGGACGGTAACCGGCCGCAATAGGCTTGGAGGCTGTCGTGGACGGCAGACCCAGCGAAGCTCCTGGCTCAGGGCTCATGAGCTCTATACGACTCTGCAACGAGTCGAGCCATTGTTCAAACACTTCTTTCGCCTCCTCCGGATGAAGGGTGGATTCTTCAGATTCAGTTGCTGGCTGAACACCCAATACGGTGCCCTCGTCATGAACAACTCGGGGTTCCCAGTGAAGAAATTTTCGGAATCGGAGAGCGGCACGCATTCCCTTGAATGCATGTCCGGCTTCTCGTTCGTCTACCTCGGTTAAGAGAGGAGAACGCCGTATTGCTGGCCCAGTCCCATGAGCGAGGGTGGCAAGTTCATCCGCGATCCTGCCAGCTTGTTCTTTTAAAGGTCCCGGCAGATCCTTCCAATAGTCCCGAAGCGAGTAAGGTTCGGGTGGCGGTACGACCGAGGCAGATTCTCCAAAATAGCGACGGGCGTTTTCGCGAACGGACAGCAAACGATCAAGTAGCGATTGGGTTTCCTCGAAGTTCATCATCTTTCGTATTCCTTGCCTTCTTTGGACCTAACGCCAAAACTAAGCGGTGGCTGAAAGCCATCCGCTTGAGTGTTTTGTTAGACAATTTTCTATTCCTACCGCTTTTTATTGATCAATATTAAATCTATCAGCTGGAAATAATTTTAATCGCCAGCGATTGATAACGAAATTCATGGCCATCCCTTCCATGTTATGCCAATGTCCTCCGTATTTACTATAAACTATCTGTCCTAAAATAAGCCTTATAGGGAGCATGGCTACAGAGGCAATCAAATCAAACCACCCTTGAATAATCAGAAATGCCATCAAGGTAATCGACAAAAAACTTTCTTCAGTCCAAAGGATAATAGCAGCAGTGATAAAAGTTGGTATTTTTATCCAATTCCAAACTCTACAGGCACGGGAAAGAAACGGAGATGACCGAAAGATATAAAAACGAATAATCTCAAAAATAAAAGCCAGAACGAATAACAATAACGCTACCCATAAGGATTTATAAAAAACAATTCCAAAGAAGAATGCAATCTCAGGAAACTTATGTAGCCAGAAAACTAAATAATGTGTCTCGGCAACAATTTCCTCTCTAACACCAGACCTCTTTTCTTCTAATGGTTCAGTCGCACCTTAGAAATCAGATGTCTGAAAACCGCCAAAGCGCAATCCACCGCCACTATATAAACTTCCCATGACATCATTGAAAGGCATTCTCATAGGTGTCAATTTGTTTTTTACAATCAGCAAGACAAGAAATATCCCACCTATAATTTTAAGAAATAATATTGAATCTTGGGTTGAACGATAAAGCATAATTAAGGAAATAATACCAATGATTATTAAAACCCAACTGATGAGATGGCCAGCACTCTTCCATAAAAGCATAGGGTAGTTAATTCTCCCATATGGATTA
>JAZDKD010000015.1:0-2250 GCA_043803345.1 Pseudomonadota bacterium | reverse complement strand
ACAGAGGTGCTTTCCTGCACTACTATTTCACGTCCACAGCAGTCAATCGCAACACCTGGAGAGATATCTATGGTAGGCTCATCTTCCTGGATAGTGACTTCTAATCCACAGGCAATTCCGCCGCCGTGAATAATTCGGTTGATAAGGGCATCTTTTCCCCTGAAATAGTTTTGTTCAGTCTCGAAGTCACGCACCGTCAGCAACTTTCCATAAAAATATCTATTCCGCTCAAATTTGCGCAGGGTACAAATATCCTTCTGTTGTTCTGCCATGATTCTTGCCTCCTTCTTTATTAGGTGATTTGGTAATTGGGAAAACCAAATGACCACATTTCCGAATTTCCAGATTAACTACTAAGTCAGGATGGTATCAACTTCCACCCTTGCGTGTCTCTCAACCTGGCCTCCAGCTTCAGTATCTGCAAGGACGGTGTCCCGGCTTATGACCGACGTTTGACCGAGGCGAAAAATAGGTTGAGATAAAATTGAGTTAATTCCCAGATATGAATGCATGTCCAAATAAATCCAGGGTTGCAAAATGTTCACCCCGGAACTGGTATGAGCGGGTTTTTCCGTTTCAACAATTCGGCGTACCGTGTTAAGTTCCTTAGTTGCTTGAACAAGATTTCCAGAAATCTGAGATACATTCCCCCTAACATCATCGTTCTCATATTTTATCTCCAAAGGATTCAACAGCACGCAGAATGAATAAAGGGACCCGCCAAACAGCGTTGTCCAGATTTTTTGGTTCGCTTCGTCGTTTTTTATACAGTTAAGTTGAAATTGCTCGAAAATAATAGGCTCTTCTTCGGTGTAACTTTTAATGAACTCTTCAAGCCCTTCACGGGTCCCCCTTTTCTTGTACAACTCAGGAACCACGGCTAAAAATTCGCGCTTTTGGGTTTCCGTCCAATTTTCATCAAAATCGACTCCAAGCCATGCGGCAAGCCAGGTGAGAAAATCCCTTTCAGGAGTGCCTTCTTCAAAGGGCGTTGCGTTCACATCGAAATATTTAGTAATGCTGAAAATGTCTTCCTCCAAATTGAAGAAGAATGTCTCGAAGAGGGATAAGAAACGCGCTAAAAAGTCTCCACTTGCTTCGTCTTCTTGATAAATCCCCGGTAAATAACGCAGATACGAGATTCGTGGAAAATAAGCGCGGACACTTTTGATTTTTGGTGTTCTTTGCTCATCTCCAAACAAAGTAAATTTCAGCCACAGATATTGTCCCTGGGAACTTAGAATCAAAGCATCTTTGGGATTCACCATCGGTTGAGACCAGGCGGGTTCGGACGGAAGAGTTTTTCCATCCGCAATGTAATGGGAAACGGTAATCTGAGTTTTTTTAGGAATTTCAGCGTCTACGGACAATTTATGCCACTGGAGTTCGAGCATCCCGCTGTCGAGCGCTTTTGAGATATAGATTCCCTCTGGGGAAAACCGTTCGACATATTCTAAGAAAGTTATCTCACCCGTTTCACCATTAAGAGCGTAGATATTGCCCTTTTTATCCATGTAAATTTGCTTACATGCTCCCTGGAATTCAGTAATCACCTCAATTAGTTTTCCTGAAGCATCAAACTTATACAGAAATCTCTCCTCCTCTATAACATCCAATCGTCCTAGATAGAAATTTCCGCTGGCGTCCACCGCAAGCCCCGAAGGCTTGAATTCCTCCGAAACCGATAGAATGATAGTGTCTTCCTTGTTCCCGGTTTGAAGGTTAAATTTTAGCACGGCCTTTTTTTCGGCTTCAAGAACGTAAAGATAAATATCTTTAATGACGAGTTGAGTCGGATTTTCTAACAACCCTTCCCCAATAACACCCAAGAATCTTCCGCCCTGGTCAAATTTCTGGATGAGCGAATTTGCGGTGTCCAGGACATAGAGGTTTTCCGGCGCATCAAGAGCAAGGTCAAGAGGTTCCATCGCTACGAGGGGATTCTCCTTTGGATATTCCAGCGGTTTCCCGTGCGAATCTTCTGCCGGCCCAACTATCCATCGCAATTGAGAGTTAATTCTGGCAAAGGTTTGAATCCGATGATTACAGGTGTCAGCGATATAAAGATTGGAGGGACTGACAGCGATAGCTTGAGGATTGCAGAATTTTCCTGGCGCGTTACCGCCTCCCCCAAAGCACTCCAACCATTCGGAGAATTCTGTATGTGCATCATAACTGAGGACATTGCATTCCTCGGCGTCTAAAATATAAAGTGTACCACAGGAATCTAATGCAAAGTCCATGGGGATA
>JAZDKD010000014.1:0-3591 GCA_043803345.1 Pseudomonadota bacterium | reverse complement strand
ATCTTTTTGACAAAATTCTGCAAAGTAAACCAGGGTGGGACCAAGTTCGTTTTCATCTGGGGAGGGTACTTAGAGAGCAAGGTAAGCCGGAGGAGGCTGAAAGGGAATTCATCCAGATTCAAAAAGGGCAACCATCTTTTGTGAATTCACGTATAGTGCTAACGCTAATGTTCTTAAATCTGAAAGATTTCACGAAAGCGCTCAAATACGTTGGCGAGGCCATTGAGGAAGACCAGAAAGACCCTGAAACATATCACATAAAAGGCTCAATTCTAGAGGAACTGTACAGGTACAATGGAGCCATAAGAGAATACAAGAAGGCCCTGGATCTATCTCCAGACAACGTCAAGCTCATGTATTCACTTGGCAATGCCTACGAGAAAAGTGGAAGACGGACTTTGAGTCTTTCCACAATGGAGAAAATCCTTCAAGAAAAACCAGATGACGCAAGCGCGATGAATTTTGTCGGATACACCTTAGCTATCATGGGAAAGGACATGGATCGCGCTGAGAAGCTTGTCCGTCGAGCCTTGGAGATCAAGCCCGACGACGGTTACATTACGGATTCGCTTGCGTGGGTCCTTTTTAAGGCCGGCAAGGTTGACGAAGCTCTCAAGTATCTTGAAAAAGCAAACCAGAAAGTGAAAGCTGATCCGATAATTGCGGAACATCTTGGAGATGCGCTGGTGGCCAATAGCAGGCTAAAAGAAGCCCGGGAAGCTTATCAAAGGTCATTGGCTATCAACCCCTACAATGTTGTCGTTCAGGAAAAGTTGCGCAAACTTGGGCCAAATGATTCATCATCGGATTAAAGGCTAAATTCTGGCCCGAGCTTACAAGAATAACCAAGAGACAAGAGTGAAAATTCCCCCAATTCACTTAAATTTAAAACTTTTTGCCTGTCTATTGGTAACTTTATTACTTGCAGTCCTCTTTTGCGAGTCTGGGGCGGCTCCAGCCGCAGCTACGAAGTCAAAGTCCGGCGACGTCGAATGTCCATATTACCGCCTGCCGGAATCATTAATCGACATTGGTTTTGAACTCGGCGGGGAAAAAGTTCCAATTTCAATACCAGATGTAAAAGAGCGTATTGAATTCCAAATAAATTTTCTTTTACTTGACGCTCGCAGCGTGCTCGCTGAATGGATGAACGAAAAACGCAAGTACTCATGGATACTTGAAGAAATATTGACTAAAGAGGGAGTTCCTAAGGATTTTGCATGGCTATCGCCTGTGATGACTGGGGTTAACAGAACATCCAATTCGCGAACTCCACCCGTCGGTATTTGGTCACTGAACAAGCCATGCGACTTAAGCGAGGGACTAGAGATGCATGATGACGCTTGGCGGGATGACAGGCTTGATATTTTTCTGGCGACCAAGTGTTTTGCGTCACGCATCAAAGCTCTTAAAGGAGAACTCGGAAATAGCTGGTTGGCGGCTTCAGTTGCTAATGTGCTGTCGGTTCAGGACGTTAAGGATTTGACCCAAAGATGGGAATCTGCAAGTGTTTGGGATATACCTTTGCCGGACCAACTGGAAGACATGATTTCCAGATGGGCCGCTTTTAAAATAATTGGAACTCACAGATCAGTATTCGGTCTGAGATTTCCTGATCCACCACCATTGACATATGATAATCTAACGGCAATAGAGTTGACCAAGGATCTTGCGGTCAAAGATATCGGGAAATTCTTGAATGTTCCGGCCAAACTAATCCTTGAACTTAACCCAAAGATCAAGATCAGTTCCGGAGTCTTTCCTGCAAAAATGAACGGCAAGACTCTTACGCACTCAATCGCTGTTCCCTCTGGCGTCGGAAAAGTTTTCTTACGGAAACTTCAGGAAGCCGGCTATGTAGCAGGCTACCGTCAGTGAGCCATTTTGGCTTTGATTAGCTCATGGGCGAATTACAATTAGGGATGGTTTGGGTTTGCTCTTGACTATATCAAGAGAACGACTTACTCTTCATTCGAGTCAATTGACTGAACAACATCAATACGTTATAGCTGTGACCGGAGACTTAGTAATGACTCTTGTTAGATGGGACCCATTGAGAGACTTGTTGAATATTCAGGAGCGGGTCAGCCGTTTTGGAGGTATAAATCCAAGGGATCTTCCATCAAGACGGAAAACTTGTTGGTTCCCGGCCGTAGATATTCTGGAAACAAGCGACGCGTACATTGTCCGAGCTGAATTGCCCGGAGTTGGCAAGGAAAACATAAACATTGAACTAATTGGAAAACGCTTGGTCATTTCAGGCAGTAGAGTGGAACAGTCGGAGATAAATTCCGCAGCCTACCGAACAGTGGAAAGGGTAGAGGGCTATTTTGAGCGCTGTTTAAACATGCCTGGTTCGATAGATGTTGACAACGCCAAGGCGAGATACGTTGACGGACTCCTGGATTTGTATCTTCCTAAGGCGCAAGATGATTCGGAGCATTGTGTCAAGATAGATTGCACGGGGTAGTTTAAAGCGCGGCTTTGTCACAGAGTTTTGGCTTAGGAGCAAATGGAGAATATAGATCCTTACAAAACCCTTGGGGTACAGCGAAACGCGACTGACGCAGAAATAAAATCAGCGTATCGTAGACTCGCAAGGCGCTACCACCCGGATTTAAACGAAAACAGTTCAAACGCCGAATCTCGTTTCAAAGAAATTTCATTAGCATATGAGATTCTAAGTGATAAAGAGCGCAGACGCCAATACGATTTGTTTGGTCTTGGTCAAGGACCAAATTCACGGACTGGTTTCGAGGATTTCTTCAATAATGCTTCAAGGTTTGGAGTAGATCCTAGACTCAGAAGACAATTTAATTCAGCTAATTTTTTTGGTTCAAGAGGGAATTCAGCTTCGGATGACATATTTTCAGAATTGTTCGGAAGCGGGCGGCGAGGTCGCTCAACTGGCGGCGGAATTTCAAAACCCCAGTCCCTTGAGCAAATTCTTGAGGTTCGTTTTTCTGAAGCTTACCGTGGTGCCAAGAAATCAGTGGTCACTCCTTACAAAACCTTGGAGGTTTATGTCCCCGCAGGGGTCGACAGCGGTTCCAGGATACGCGTCAGCGGTCAGGGACATCCCTCCGCTAGAGGTGGTAGAGCAGGTGATCTTTTTTTAAAATTGGTTGTTAAAAGGCATCAGTTTTTCAAACGAGAAGGGAAAGATATTTTTCTGGATGTTCCAGTGACATTTGGTGAAGCTCTTTTGGGGGCTAAAATAGAAATACCTGCGCCAGATGGAAATGTAATCCTAAGAATTCCAGCCGGGGTTCAGAATGGGACCTCCTTCCGTTTCAAAGGCAAAGGTTTTCCGTCACTCAAAGATCCTGTTCGAGGAGATTTTCTCGCGAAAGTTAATCTCGTGTTACCGGAAAAGATTGATACCGCCTCCATGAAGCTTGTTGAGGAATTTGAAAAACTGAATCCCTTGCGTCCTCGCAATAATTTCTTGAAATTATAAAATCTTTTTAATATAGTACTGTGTTTTAGCGTGAACTCCCCAAATTGGAAGTTTAAAGAGGAGTGACATGATGTCGGATATCGAACAGGAAGAAACCCAGGGCTTTAAGATTAAAGACAGAAGGCGTTTTT
>JAZDKD010000013.1:0-2551 GCA_043803345.1 Pseudomonadota bacterium | reverse complement strand
AGGCGTAATGAAAGCGTCATCAGCTCCAAAAAGCTTATTGATTTCTTTCTTTGCTTCTTGATTATGACCTACTTCAATATTCGACCACCAAGTCCAAATGCTTACGCCAGTCGCTTCACTTAGATAATTTTTCACACGTGGGCGCGAGGTCCCATCTTTGCCAAACCAAACACGTCCCTCCGAGCAGAGACGATTGAATTCACTCTCGATGTTAGCCCAACAACGACCAGGAGGTGGTTCATATTCTGTGCCTGCGGGTGTAATTATCTTGTACATTTGATTTGGGCGCCACCCCTGAGCGCTAAAATCTGTTGATGCCCAAGGTCCTTGAGGGTCGTTATTCGGGTTCTTAAAATTCTTGGTTTGTTCATCGGATAATGAAAGTTTGTTGAATTTGATTTTTCCAGTCGAAAAACCATAAACCATTATATGATCGTGAGCTGCACCGAGTTGTAGACGTGCTTCCGGCGACGTGCGTTTCTGCCACAACACATTAGCGACAAAATTTCCTCTACCAAACACCTCATCACACAAAACCTTCAGATAATGCGCCTCATGATCGTCAATGGTGATCCAAATGGAACCGTCATCGGAGAGTAATCTTCTTAGAAATTCCAGCCGATCTCGCATCAGGGATAGCCACAAGGAATGTTCTATCCCATCATCGTAGTGCTCAAATGCACTGCCCGTGTTATAAGGAGGATCAATGAAAATACATTTCACCTTCCCCGTAAACTCCTGCTCCAACGCCTTCAACGCCAGCAGGTTATCGCCGAAGATCAACCGGTTGTCGAAAACATCCTTGTCCGTCACCCGGTGCTTGGCATGATAGGATTTCTCCGGGTCTTCCAGCAGAATGCGTGGCTCCAGCTTGGGCCGGTTTTCTTTCCCGATCCAGGTCAGTTCCAGTTTTTGTTTCCGTTCAGCCACTTAACCCCCTGTTCATGCCATTAAGCCTTTTTGTGTAAAGGCGTCAAAACACTTGGCCTGCAAAGGAACGGCATCCCAGATACGACCATCAAGAAGACGGCCGTTTTGTTTCTTGGCCCGCTTTTTGCCATCTGCTCCCCAGCCTCCCCACTGTTTAAAGAAAAAGGCAATTTTCTGAGCATCACATTGAGTTTTGATGTTCAATATCCACTCGCGTTTCATTGGCCGGGCTTTGGGGCCTGATTCGCCGCCGACAATGACCCAATGAATACCGTTCAGATTGACATCACCCAAATCTTCAAGCAGGGGTTCGGCAGAGACAAAGCGAACACAAGAGGATATGCTCCGCAGATACTCCAATCGGGGCAGACCCTGAGAACGATTTTCAACTGTAACGCCCAGCCAGGCATTGTGAGGCGGGGCCTGTCCTTGAAAAAACTCAGCCATGCGCTCAGCACGTTTGGTCAGAATTTGAAAGGTATGCTGCGGCGACTGTCTGATAACAGCCAATATATCCAGAATATAACGATCCGGGATCTGCTCATGGAATAAGTCACTCATGGAGTTGACGAAATAAATTGTCGGCTGTTTTCGTCGGATGGGCTCATCGAGGCGCATTGGCAGGAGGGTCAATTGAAATCCATTTTCGTATCCCCTTACACGCATTGCCTTCAGGCGTCTTGCCATGACCTCGGCATAACAATTGACGCAACCGTCAGAAACTTTGCTGCAACCGACCGTCGGGTTCCAAGTTTGCTCAGTCCATTCGATGGATGTTTTTGTACTCATGATATTTCCCTTGAAAGACGCTCGCCCGTAGAGAAGTGAATAAATTTCGTGCGACGTTTTCGTACTGCATCAAGGTTTTGAACTTTACCTTCTCTTTCCAGTTCATGAAATGCCGCCTGAAAATCACTTTCAAACCAATCGGTTTCTTCTAACATGTCCGCCAATTCATGAATTCCAAAATAGCTTGGCGAGGTTGAAAGCCTATTGAGCCAGTAAGCTTTGACTTCTGCTGGATCGGCCCGTTTTTCCCGGGAAACATTTTCGGATGCCTGAAAGAGTTCAAGCTGGCCACTGCGTGATTCCCGTTTCTCTTGCTTGACTTCGGCTCTAACACGACGCTGTATAAGATCAAGATGCTCTGATGCTTCCATGAACACCGTAATGCCCTTTGGATGGCGTGTCAGATATACCAGGTGATACAGAGTCCGGTCAATTTTAGGATAAAGCACCGGTACGGAAACGGCACGAGGTTTTCCACTGCCGGAAGGTAAAATCTCTTTAAGGCGCTTACGGAATAAATGGACAAGATATTCCTCTTTCTGTTCTGGAAAAAGGCCATCGGTGTCCGGCACCTCACCGAAAATTGCACGCATATGCTCATTAAAAAGTTTCTGAGTATGGGTTCGAAGCACATTATCATACATAAAGTTGATCAAAAATTCAGAATTCGGTCGTTTGAGAAACGGCACAAGCGTAGAAATTTCAACGACATTTTTCCATCCTGTCGGATCGATAAAGAAAAATGTAAAATCGTCTTGTTTACACCAGTTAAGGATTTGCGTTCTGAGATCATAAAATTCGCCGTTGTAGGCAGTTGTGACAACATCAGACG
>JAZDKD010000012.1:0-2693 GCA_043803345.1 Pseudomonadota bacterium | reverse complement strand
CGGGCGGCGGTACGCCGTACCGAGCAAGAGTGGCGTTGGGCTCTCTCATTTCCTGTCAATAACTGTGTAATCAAATTCTGCTAACGCCAAGGCCGACTCGATGACGAAGTCTATACAAAATTTGGCATCATTCTGTGGGGGCTTCTGATCATCCTTGAACCGGCGATGGATTACCCATTCGCCGCTCATGACTCTGGTGAGGTGCGGTGTGAGCATCTTGAATCTCGAGTACTTCCTGTAGTCAATGCCCAATGCCAGCATCTTGATAGCGCTCTGCATTGACTCAATTGACTCCTTAACCTTGTCGATGAAGTCGCCTAGTTTGCGGTCAGTGGGCGATAGTGAACCGGTCTTAAATCCCATGTGAAAACTACTGAGAAACGTCATGCTTTGGCCAAAGTAAAAAGGAGACGCGTGGTACTGGTTTCGTTTGCGATCCTCATAGTCCGCAATCATCTCTATAAAAGCCACCGCGATGTTGTCGAGCGCAGCGAGCGTATCTCCGCTCTGTATTTGGCCTTGGGCATCTTTGAGCTTCTGTCGAGATGAGTCTGGATTGACAAATTCGATGAGTGAGATCTCGTCGAGTGCGACACCAAATATGAAAGGTGTATTGTCCTGAAAAAAGTTCGACGTGCTGGCGCGGAAAGACTCAATGTCCAAGTCCGAAGGGAAGGTGCCGTGGTGCTTGAGTGCGACTCGGGCCTTGTTCAGTCGACGCATCGATTCTTTTTGTTGGAGTTCCCTGGGCGCCAACTTGGGATTCAGGATGTCCCAGTAGTCCATGAACCCTGGATGTCCGGTGCCCGCGTTGAGGTGCTCGGATGATAACTGCAGAAACAACTCGACTGCGTCGTGCATTGTCAGGATGGAAGCGCAACTCAATGGGGATGGTGCATGGGACTGCGAGACGCCAGTCTCGTAGAGGTATTTGATGAATGCGAGTCGCGTGACGGTTGTTTGATGCAATGGCATGATTTCTCTCCTTGCAACCAACGCCTGAGTTCACCTGCGGGCGCATCGCCCGTCAGGTGGAACGACATGTTAGCCCTTTATTATTTCAGAAATATGAAACTATTAAACGGACTACTTTTACGGCTTCTTTCTGTGGAAAACTCCGAATCAAAATATGTTAAGTTAAACATATCTTTTATGATTTTTGATTTTTGTGAAATAGTACTTGTTTTAGTACCAAAATATTCACAAATATCTTCCCCTTTTACATAAGGTTCAAAGCTCTTATCAAACAAGAAGTTTATTGAACCTATTGCATGAACTATTGCTGATGCCCAAATTTCTGTTTTCCCTGATATAAATGGAACATCTCTTTTTCGTCCCATTTTCTCAATCAATTTTATGCATAATCTTTTATAATCATCATCTAACTTTTCATCACAATATTTAGATGTCATTTCAATAAGTTTAGTTTCAATTTCTTTGATTTTTTCTTTATCTTTCTTCATAATGCTATCCTTTCTTGTTTTGGCTAACGCTGAACTGTGCGGGGCTGTCAGCCATCCGCACCAGTGATTTGTTAACCATCCTTATCATTTCGTATAGTGGAAATAGCCTCTCCAAATATTGAGGTGCTTTTCCATGTTGCCACGGTCGACCTCTGTCAATGTCTCAATGCCAAGGCTTGATTCAGTAATAATGCAAACACGCAAAGGTCGAATCAATCCGAGTTCAGTGTATCTTTTTATAAAATTCCTTTCTATATCAGACGATCTCTGTGGATTAGCAAACTGATCACGCGAGCCGTTTTCAGTATTAAGTCTTTTATTCAAGTCTTCAGCTTTACCGACATATATTGGTAAAATACCGTTTAAGATAATATACTAACCTGATTCTGTGGGAAGAGGAACAGGAGTGGAAAAATAATAACGCTTAGTATGATTAAGGGGGTAGTAATTCTTGGGATCCTCCAATATGACTTGAATTTTTGCTTGGAGTGCCTGAATTTGGTTCGTATCGTTAAAATCAATAGTGCCGCACTTAAGTATTCCCATTTTTTACCTTATGGCTAACGGGGCGAGCTGAGCGCGTGCCACCTAAGAATGGCGTGTTCACACGCCATTCTTAGGTGGCTAAGCGCTCCAGCGACGGTTCGTAAGGCCGCTTTTTGGCGGCCTGAAGAACAGGCGCTGGCGAAGCAGCTCGCCCCGTTCGCGGCGCGCCGTAGGCGTGCCGCGAACGCCGAGATAACCCGCGCCGGGCACTGAGCGAGCGGGAAAAGCCCCGGCGATGCACGGCGTCGGGTTCATTGATTGGTTCGCTATCATTTCCGTGATTTCTGCTCTGCCATCATGATCAGATCTCGTATCAGGTCTTTATTCTCATCTAGTTCTTTCATTGTCAGTACCACTTTCATCTCATTTGACTTATTAGGGCCACTCTCAATTCCTTTATCTTCAAGTGTTGCAATCAGTTTCTCACGGGCATCCTCACCTGGTTTGACAATGAAATGAATGTGACTGCCTTTTCTTGGATGGAACCAGCAAAAATTACTCCCTGACGTTCCGAGTGCTACATGGTGCCGATTATACTTGATCCTGACATCAGCTACATCTTTGGGAATAAGAGCGATGAGAGCATCCATGAGTTCGAGAGACTTCTTACTCCCTCTGGCTTCCCAGTATTTCCGGTCAACCTGTGGCCCCGGTTCGTCCTCACCTTCATCCATAACATCGAGT
>JAZDKD010000011.1:0-3718 GCA_043803345.1 Pseudomonadota bacterium | reverse complement strand
GAACATAAACGGGAACATTGAGGCCGCGAAAAAATTCCAGCCCTCCAGCGTGGTCAAGATGCATATGACCGATGATGATCGCCTTGACATCTTCTAACCCGTAACCTGCGGTTTTCAAGATGTTGTCCAAACGGTTCTCATCCGCATACCGTGTGATGCCGAAAACCTCCTTGACCGGAGCCGGCCATAGCTCATTCCAGTTAGCTGCGGGTCCGACTTCATACAGAATCACCCCATGTTTGGGATGTTCAATCAATCCCCCCAACATCTGAAAATTCCGGCGAGGGTTTGCGCATGTAGAACAGCTATGTGTGGAGACTCCCGCCGCCTCGATTGTCCAACCCAGGTCAGCAGTCAACGCACCGTAATCCAATAACCGAAGCTTCATTTTTGTTCCTCCCTTTTTTTTGTCAAGGTTGTCCTCTTCAGGATGATCCTGTGTAAGAAGATTCTTACGGCAATCCCATTAGTGTTTTCTTGTTGACGCGTGAGTTCTTTTTCTCACTGACGGGCCGGTCTATCCCAAACCTAGTAATCGAGTCGGATTTTCCGTGGCGGCCTTTTTCAAGTCTTCCCGTTTAAGGCCCACCGCCAGTAAATTGGCCAAAAACATCTCATAACCTTCCACCGAAGGCGGATTGAAAATCTGACCGAAATCAGAAAAGAGCAGGCAATGATCGAGCCCCACAGAGTTCATCATTTTGGCTATCTCCGCCGGATGCTGCCGATCAAAAAGGGGCATGCAGGGCAGAAAGGCGTAACTAAGGTACGCCCCCTTGGCAACCAATTCTCTTTGTTCGTCGATAGTCATCAGGTTGACACTACAGTTAGGGTGGCTTACGACGATTTTCTTCACCCCGGCGTCCTTAGCCGCATTGATTAAGTGGTAACATTCATGGGCCGAAAGATGGCAAGTATCCAAGATGGCGTCTTTTTCGGCAATCAGTTTCAGAATCTCTTTGACACTTGGGAGTATTTTATCTCCGTTAGGCCATTCCGTGAGCACCGTTAACCCTTGACGAGGGTCCATTAATTTTACAAAAGGCATCAGCCAGGGAGTTTCCTTAGTTACGTGGACTTTTTCAATGGTCAAAGCCGCATCCATGCTGGGCATGAATACGATTTTAGTTCGCATTTCAAGGGCTTTTTCTACAGCCTCGACGTTAAACCCACCCAAACTTCGGTTAAGAACGATGCAGCCGAGCATCAGTACATCTTTACCTACGATAGATTGGACCAGCGCTGCCCTATCAGCAGTGATGGTGTTATGATCCTTAATAGCCAAGGCCCTCATGCCAACCTTGGCGGCGTCACTAGCAACATCGATAATGTCTTGTTGACGAGGTGGGATGTCCGGTCCGGAATGTATGTGCAGATCGCATGCTCCTACCATGAGATCCTTTACTTGTTCCCACATGTTTTGCCTCCTGGTTAAAAATAGAATTTGAGAGATTTATGGCAGTTCAGATCAACCCAACCTCTGTTTTTCTTCCCACTCTTCAGAACCACCCCACTTGAAAGGTCCATATAGACCTTGGGCTATGTCCAGTCTATCTCTGTGAGCCCCACCCAGCCACATTTGGACAATTTTGTAATCTCGCATGTATTTCTCCACATTGAACTCGTAGGAGTATCCGTACGAACCCATCATTTCCATTCCAACGTTACAGACATACTTGGCGCAATCGCCTGCAAATGATCTCGCAGCGGAGTACTTGGCAAACATCTCACGAGACCAGTGAGCGCCATATATTTCCGGGTGCGTCACTTGCCACGTTATGGATAGGTAGTACTGTCGGGCCAACTCGATATACCTGAACATCTCTGACAAGTACATGGCGAACAGGGAGCGTTCCCTCTGAGGTTTGCCGACAATCTCTCGGTGTTTGGTGTAGTTAAGAGCTATTTCGAGAACAGCTTGAGAGAGCCCCGTTAAGCGTGCAGCGCCAGCCAAGCGCCCCAGACCAATCACATAACCTTTGACAATATTGGCACCCTGCCCCGGCTCTGTATCAATCCTGTACCTCTTTGGAACTCGAACCTCATCGAAGTAAATGTCGACGTTTTCGTCGCTCCAGCAAAACCCCATTTTTTCATACGGCTTGGAGAAACTCAGGCCCTGCGCATCAGGTGGCACATAGACAATAGCTACGCCCTCTGGACCCTTTGATGGGTCCGTGGTGCAGACGGTCCAATAACCTAAATGGCCTTTTAATTTTGCGCTTTGGAAATGTGCCGATGGGCCAGCCGGTCCCGGCCAGATTTTGTGACCATTAATTACGTAATCCCCACCATTTTCCTTGGCCGTGGTCCGAACAGTTCTGTACTCCTGGGCCGGATCCTCAAGGTTTGCGCCACCGGCTGGTTCGGTAATTGCGACGCATGCGGTCCATGATTCTTCACCAACTATGCGAGGAGCGAATTCTTTAAGCAGATCATCCCGGCCAGCTGCGAGCATAAAGGATACGATCCAATGAATCTTGCCAACCATAGTCGCCAGACCTATATCACCCCGGGCCAGTTCCTCGTTGACCATCTGACGCACCACAGGAGGTAGCCCTAGTCCACCATATTGAGTGGGTAAATTTGACCTCGTAACACCGAGATTCACCAATTTGGAGTACAAGTCGTGTTGAGTCTCTAGGGCTTTCTGCTCATCTCGGTTCCATCCGCCTTCCAGGTCGTGTCGCCGTGGCATGATTTCCTTGTTGACAAATCGGCGAACCGTCTCTGCCATCTGGATGTCTTCCTCTGTGCAAAAGGCCCGACTATATTTGTACTCGGGTGACAGAAGCTTATAAGACTCTTCGTGGATCATGTCGATATCTCCTCCAATTTCCACCTGTAGTTTTGTAAGTCGCCGCATCGGAGAGCCTGTTTAGGCATATGGCTTTGAAAATCCTCTCTGCCGGAAACTAGATTCAAAATTCGCCTCCAACGCATGTCACATTTTTCGTGAAGTCAAAAACATCAACATCGCAAAGACGAACAGGCGTGAAACCATCCGTTCGGTCGACAAACTTACGTCACTGATACCTGCAACGAACAGGAAGTGACGTTGCTTTTGGACATAAGCAATTTTCGTGCCATCAAAGTAAGCTTTCAGTTGCTACCGAAAAGTGAGTTACGCCCGTTTTCTGTAATCATATCGTGAGGTGGACAACGGAGAACACTACGACGCTTATGCCCGAATAGCCTAATGCTCATGCAAAAGGCGTCGCGGGAATCTGACAAGATCTATTATTATTATTGCTACTTAATTGAGCTAATGGTCATTCACCGGGACCTGCCCCCTCGGATTTGCAAATTTTCCCGACAATTGTCAAAATGAGAAAATGTCAAACCGGAATTCATATAATTGTCAAGACATTGTCACCTTGACAAAATGTTCCCATCCAATTTACTGTCTTTAACAGTCCATCAGTTCAGGAGCCGGCCTCATGGAGAATTTGCACAAGCACCAAAAGGTCCTGCAAACTATGTCGGAACTAATCAAGTTCGCAGCTGGGGTGGATGTGTTCATCGTGGACACAGGAATGATAGCGGTGGCGGGTACAGGGCCGTACCAGAAAAATATTGGCACGAGAAGACCAAAGGACTCCTACGTTGATGTTACAATCAGTAAAGGTGATGACCAAGTCATTATTGACCCCAGGTACACTAAACAGTGCTATCGGTGCGAGTATAGGCAGCTCTGCCCATACACCATGGTCATGTG
>JAZDKD010000010.1:0-3310 GCA_043803345.1 Pseudomonadota bacterium | reverse complement strand
AAGAATTGCTCAAGGAATTTACCGAACAGGTGGGAACCAAAGAAGCGAGGAAAATAAGAGCGCGGAGCGAGAGAAACAAGGGTATTTGGTTCGGACTGGGAATGTTTGGAATTGTGGGATGGTCAGTAGCGGTTCCTACTTTGCTTGGCACGGCCCTAGGAATCTGGATTGACAAGCACTATCCCAGCCAATTTTCGTGGACGCTGATGCTCCTGTTCGCCGGTGTGCTTTTAGGCTCAATAAACGCCTGGCATTGGATCAACCGCACAGGGCGTAACGGTTGACACATGATTGATCCTGGAGAAATCAAGATAGTCGTTTATAAGGCTATAGCCTCATTAGACTTTGCTGGGGCATTGGTATCTCTAATCTCAGGAGTAGCACTTGGTTTGTTTTACTTTGGCGGGCTGTGGCTTACCGTAAAACGACTTCCCAGGTCTTCTCAACCGGCGCTGCTTACAGTAACTAGCTTCTTCGTCAGGACAGGCATAGTCATTTTAGGTTTTTACTATGCTATGGAAGGGCGAATGGAAAGACTCCTGGCGGCCCTGGTAGGTTTTTTAATTGTACGCATATTTCTTGTTCGGCTGATTGGCCCTCTTCAAGCAAAGCTTCGCAAAACATAGGACCGACGAGATAACCCATGGTGAGTGAAACTATTACCCCTGATCAGGTGATTTTATGGCAGCGAGGTTTTCTGGTTCTGAACTCGACTATTTGTTACACATGGGGCGTTATGGCTTTGCTCACTCTTGGCTCATGGCTCATTACACGGCGTCTGTCTTTTGACGCAAGATTGTCCAGGTGGCAAAATATACTTGAAATAATAGTTGTTTTTGTCCAGCAGCAGATTAGAGAAATCTCTGATCAAGAGCCGGCACGCTATTTACCGTACATTGGAACTCTATTTTTATTTGTCGCTGTCTCGAATGTCCTGGAGGTATTGCCTGGTTATCATGCACCCACAGCGTCACTTTCCACCAATTCAGCGCTAGCTATAAGCGCCCTGTTCGCAGTTCCTATATATGGAATTACCGAACAAGGTTTTTTCTCCTACGTCAGGCATTATGTTCAACCTTCTGCGCTAATGCTGCCATTTCATATACTGGGAGAACTTTCACGCACACTGGCGCTGGCTGTAAGACTTTTCGGCAACATGATGAGTGGGGCGAAGATTGCGGCTATACTGTTGGCAGTCGCCCCGCTTTTCTTACCCATATTAATGAATGCGCTGGGACTACTCATTGGTCTGATTCAAGCGTACATATTTGCAATATTGGCCATGGTTTACATTGCTTCCGCGGGAAGCGCTCACCGCGAAAAAAGTGAAAATCAGCATGAAAAAGAATTCGAAAAACTGGAGAAGAGACATGGATAGCTTGACAATATTAGGGGTGGTTTCAATTATCACCGCTGGGGCCTGTATGGCAATAGGCTCGATCGCTCCTGCGCTCGGGGAGGCCAGGGCGGTTTCGACTGCATTGAGTTCCATCGCTCAACAACCCGACGAGGCAGGAACCATATCTCGAACACTTTTTGTAGGTTTGGCAATGATTGAATCTGTGGCAATCTATTGCTTCGTTGTCTCCATGATTCTCATTTTTGCCAATCCTTTCTGGAACTATGTGGTGTCCAAGACCGGAGGATGATTGATGCTTATAGACTGGTTCACCGTCATAGCCCAGATCATCAACTTTTTGGTTCTCGTGGTTCTTCTAAAGCGATTCCTGTTCGATAAGATAACAGGAGCGATGGACGAGAGAGAGAAAAGAATCGCCTCTACCTTGAAAGATGCCGATAATACCAGAGAAATCGCCGAAGAAGAGGCTGAACGGTATCGTCGGATGAACCAGGAACTCGAAGATAATCGCAACCGGATTCTTGCTGAAGTTAAAGACGAAGCGCTGTCCATACGACAAAGGTTAATTGATGACGCCCGCTCCGAGGTAGAAGATGTTAAGGCCCTATGGTGTGAATCAGTCGAGCGAGAAAAGAATTCATTTCTTGTCGAGCTACGCGGCCTTATTGGCAAAGAGGCCATGTCTGTTGTTCGCTCTGCGTTGTCAGACCTGGCAAACGTCGAACTGGAGCAACGAATTGTCGATGTATTCGCAGAACAATTCAGTAACATGTCCGAAGAAAAAATACTGGAGATCAGAAATATCTTTCGAACAACAGCCCGAGAAATAAAAGTTGACACGGCGTTTGACCTTTCGGACGACCAAAAAAAGGCCATTGAGGGGTTGTTACAGAGGCGCATTGCGAAAGATCTTCCAGTAGGATTTGAAAGGTCTGAGAATAACGTCTGTGGTATTGAATTGAGGTTTCAAGGTTACAAGATTGGTTGGAGCATTGAGTCATACCTCAAGGGTTTTGAGAAAGCCATCTCAAGGACTCTTGAGAGTTTAACAGAAAGATCAATTCTGAAAAGTGGCTGAAGCTTTCATTTATATGTCGGCTATACAATGAACCACGATACAACAAGAGATAAGTCAGGCCTCGGATTACTCCTGGAAAATACAATTTCAGCTTTAGACCTAGGTCTTGAAGAATCTAAACCAGTTCTAGAATTGCAGGAAGCAGGCGCCATCACCTCTGTTGGGCAGGGAGTGGCCAATATTTCGGGCTTATCGCGTGCGAGGGCCGATGAACTGGCCATTTTTCCTGGGGACAAATTAGGGATAGTTTTCAACGTGGACTTGCAAGAGGTAGGCGTGATCCTGCTCGACAATGATGAGAGCTTGCATGCAGGTTCTGAGGCAAACCATAGCGGACGGGTCCTGGAAGTCCCAGTGGGGAATGAACTAATCGGTAGGGTCGTAGACGCTATGGGGCGTCCGTTGGACCAACAGGGACGGATAAAAACATTGACCCGGTCGCCCGTTGAGCGTGAGGCCCCCAATATTATGGACCGCGATCCTGTGGTAGCCCCACTTCAAACTGGTATTAAGATCATTGACGCATTGATTCCAATTGGTCGCGGCCAAAGAGAATTGATACTTGGTGATCGTCAGACCGGGAAGACGGCTATTGCAATTGACACAATCATAAACCAGAAGGGTAAAAACGTTACTTGTATTTATTGCGCAATCGGGAAACAGTCGGCATCCCTGGCGAAAATTATCAAGGAACTCCGTAATCATTCAGCGATGGACTACACTATCGTGCTGGCAACAACGGCCGAAGAGCCCCCTGGGCTACAGTTTGTGGCCCCCTACGCAGCGACAACCATGGGCGAGTATTTTATGGAGCAGGGCTCAGATGTTCTGGTTGTTTTTGACGATCTTACCTGTCATGCTCGGGCCTATCG
>JAZDKD010000009.1:0-2805 GCA_043803345.1 Pseudomonadota bacterium | reverse complement strand
ATCTTCATCAACTTTCCCACCATCCAGGAACTTCACACCCGTTTCAAGCGCGACTCGCACGTCCTCAATTGGTTCAGGGTACAGATTTTCCAGCATGATCATTTGCTTCTCTAAGTTGGTTAGTTGATCATCCTCAAACGCTAGGATTGTTCTAAGACAATCCCTGAAATCCGAATTTATCGGGTATTCGATATCATTGATAAGGACCGCGGTCGGTAAACTTTCGACAAGGATGTTTATTTCATCACCTGTTTCCGTTGTGGCTTTTTCTGATACTTTGCCACCTTCGCAAGTCGATCTCGCTGAATAAATGGAGTAATTTGTTCAAAGAACTGCGTAAACATATCCAGGGATAGAGCATTCCCAAATAACTTTTGAGAGGTCCCAACTCCAAAGATATGGTCAATTTTTTCACGGATGAACTCGCAAACTTCGCGCATTAGTTTTAGACGCGCCTCCAAGTTCGACGGAATACCATGTTCATCCAGTTCATTATTGGCTTCAATCTCATCGGAGCGCCTCTGGTATTCAACCATCTTCATTTCAAATTCGCTAATAAGACCTTGAAATCCCTCAGCAAATGAGACATCACCTGGATTAAATTCAATGACATTATTGGGGTCGTCATTAATCATTATTCGCTTGACCCCAGTATCTATTCGGATGCTATCCATGTATTACCCTTTCTAAAAGCCCACTAAAAGGCGGGCTTTTGACATTACACCGTTCTGGTTGCGAGGATGTTGTAAACAGATGTTTTACCGCTCTTGGCTACGGTTATCACGATATTATTGGCACCTAAATCCAAAGATGCTGGATCACTTTGGGCAACAGTAACTCCATTACATTTCTGGACGATAGTTGCCCCCGACTTGGTTGAAGCAACAGTAACGGTTGCGGCGGCAATGCTGGTCGTGAAAAACATCTCGGTTTCATGGCCCGCGAATAAAGGATCTAATGTTCCAGAACCCAAAACCAATGTCGTCAATGTCGTATCGGTGTCAGGTTCGGTATAGAAGACAGCAGTTACCGCCGGATTAAAGGCGCCTAATACTGGATCACCCAAGAAATTGATCGTGTAATTGAGTTTTGCCGATGAACCACCCTCTCCACCGAAATCATCTGACTGGAGACTAACTGACTGTTTTTCCGCAGGATATACGGTAAAACCAGGTTTTGCATATAACCAGACATTCACTACCTCAGTTTCGGCAGATGATAGAGTAGAACGACCTTTACGCAGAGCATCAATATAGATGAATGCTGCGTCAGTGGTCTTTGCCGTCATCTCGATTGGGGTAGTGGGGGCATAACTATCCACCGTGATGCTGGCGCTGTCCTCAGAGATATAAGTCTCTTCCAGGATTTTAGGGTTGTAATTGATCTTGCCAGTAGTTACGCCATCACCAATCAAAACCCAAACGGGGGAGCCAGTTGTGCCGGTATTGAGGAATGTCTTTACCAGACTTCGCTTAATTTTAGCCATGTCTAGCTCCTCTTATGATGGTGTAAATACTTTGGTTGATGAATTGAAGGTTCCTGGAACCGGATCGCCCACATAGTTGATGGTAAAATTGATCTTTACTGCCGATCCGCCCTCTCCGCCGAAATCATCAATTTGGATTGAAACATCCTGTTCTTCCGCCGGATAAGCCGTAGGTCCGCCCGCCTCATACATCCATACGTTGCAGATATGCGTTTCAGCGTCATCAAGAATGGCGCGAGCAACGCGCAATCCATCAATGAACTCAAAGGCATCATCACCGCTTATTGCCGTCTGTTCGACCGGCATTGTGGGCGCATAACTTTCAACGGAAATAGATGCGCTATCCTCGTGGATATAGGTTTCGTCCAATATCTTGGGGTTATAACTAATTTTCCCGGTTGTCACGCCTTCACCTAGCAGCACATAAGTTGCTGTGGTAAGTGGAGTGGTATCCAGGAATGTTTGAACTTCACTTCGCTTAATTTTTGCCATGTTATTTACTCCTTACGGTACTTGTGAATATGTTAATTTTGCTTGTACAGAATATATCCCACGACCCGATACACCCTGCTCATATAAAAATGCTTGTCCTAATGCTTCTATTTTTTCAGCCGTCCTCCCTGTTCCTAAAGATGTAGGAAGTACACCTGCTAATGTTTGGCTTTCAAGCCAATCCGCGAATGCCTCAAAAAAACCCAAATTGTCAAGTCGTGCCTCCTCATCGGCTGTTGAGAACATTGCCTGAAGTGCAAAGGGGAACTCCCGTACACTTCCACCATCGAGATAATGCTCAACAATTTTATTTCCCGGTAAAGAGACTATCGCATATTGATCAGGTTTTTCTCCGAGAAAGTCAATTAATACAGGTGAGGTCGCCAAACTCCCATATGTTTTTATATAAGTCTGCACAGCTCCCAGTATGCTCATTTGCCTCTCCCGGCTATCTTACGCGCGCCCGTGATGATTGTTTGGCCGCTAACCGCTTTCATGCGTTCGAACCAAAACGGTCCACGCAATGGTCCGGTCATACTTCCCGGCTTGCGAGGACTATAGTAATTTTTGCGTGTGTATGGAGCAATCCACTGAACAAGTCCCGAGCCGATATCAGTACCAAGAATGCCGGATTTAATCATCATTCCTGTGAGCAAAGGGGTATAAGGTTCTGATAACCTTAGCACTTCACTATCACAGAACTTTTGTGAATCGCTATAACGTCTCTGCCACTTAGGTTGGAAGTCGGGCTTGAATGTCAGCGAGGCTTTTCCCATTTTGGTAACAACGATTGTGCCACGCGGAGTATCTATAACTGGAGCAGTCAT
>JAZDKD010000008.1:0-2202 GCA_043803345.1 Pseudomonadota bacterium | reverse complement strand
TCACCGCTCAAAGGGGGGACATTCTCGCCGGCGCTAACACGCACGGCCCGGTTAATGTCCGTTTTGGCACTGTGATTCACGAATTCATGACGAAACTCACATGACTGCTCTTAAAATGCATCAGCACTATTTCACGACACTCATAAGCCCCAAGAATTCAACAGAACTTGACCTTCATTATTTCTCGATATGCCCAACCAGCAATTCGACAAAGCTCCGGATTGTGCATTTCTCCCATATTTTTGCTTGCAGTGTGGAGATTATTTCTTTGCGCTCGTGAGGCCTGGAGATGAAGTATTCAACCTTATTTCTCAACTCCGTGGCGTCACGAAAGAATATGGTCGCGATTTCATTACCAAACAATGCCAGTAAATCATCTTTCGGATCTACCAACCCAAATCCGCCGCTGGCAACACAATCCAAGAACTTGGACGGAATTCCATGATATATCAACCCGTTGCTTATACAAACATTTATTTTTGTCGATGAATACACTGCAGGCAGCTCCGAGAAATGATCAACATAACCTCTATAGTTAATATTCGACGCTCTTACATCTCTCAGGCCATTTTTATCAGAAAAGACACCGAATAGATCGACAGGTCTATTGAGAGAACTCAGCATGTCTATCCTGACAATTGTATTTACAGCCAACCACGCTACAAGGACATACAACTCCCAAAAGAATGGATCCTTCGGATCCAGTCCATGAAATCGTTTACCAAACCAACCAAGAGATGAGACGTCCCTGATTAGCAGCTCCCATACACTCTTATCCAAACTCTGCGACTTCAAACGGCAGGTGTTTTCAATTAATTTTCGACACCACCTATCCTTCCAAAATAGATGATCGCGAAGAGCACCTGAATAGATGTTCCCGCAAAAAGAGATATCAATGGTCGGATCTCCCCTGTAATTCAATTTCCCATGTTCCAGAAAAGGTGAATAGGTAGTCAACGGGTAAAACAAAATGTTACTATTTGTTATTCCAAGACTCTTCATCACTGAGGCATGTCCAGTATCCCAGCAAAGATGAGTAACAAGCTTATTGCTCATTACACTCCTGAACACATCCAAAGGATTCTCGACCAGCAACTCCCTGAATAGACTGCCAATACGTCGCGTAAAGTTGTTGCGTGCCAACACCTTACTCACTCCGCCACGACATTTCGATAATACCCCATTCGTGAGCGCCCCGAAAGGGTCATCCCAAAAGACATACGTTGGGAGCTGAAAACGGCCTAGCAAATTGCCATCTACATTGATTATACCCAAGTAGTAACTTAGACTTTCAACTAATATGTGAGTTGGCTTAAACGCCTTGACCTCTTGATAAAGCGGTAATGCGCATATCTGGGCACTTTCTCTGTCAACAGTCAAAACTTCAATTCCATAATCCCTGAGTCCGCTCGCCATCTCCATACCGCGCAAATGCATGATATGTTTGAACCCAGGATTTGTGTCAGCCTGATAGACAAAGAGGAACTTCATTTCCGAATCTCACCGCAGCCAATGCGTTGTTTTCGCGCGACGAAATAGAAAGCTCTCGCCCAGTACATGAATGTTGGCCGATGCTGTAACACCTTATCCATAAGTTTGAGAGGAACAAGCAACAGCCCGGGCACAAACAACAACAGAAGTAAGCAGAATGACCACACGGATCTCTTCTGAAGGTCTGCGAACAGAACGATATAGTACTGAACTAGATCTGAAATAACCTGTCCCGGACCAGCCGATATACCCCAGCTTTCTTCCTTCATCTCCTTGAATAGCATCCTTATGCCCTGCGGCGTAAACCTAAAGTAGTCGTTAGGCCAACTATGAATATTTTCCAGGAATGGTACCTGCAGAATCAACACTCCATCTGGTTTCAGAACTCGCATTATCTCTTTTGCCACATCTTGCGGATTGGTGACGTGTTCCAATACAGCATTGCACCACACATAGTCAAAAACAGAAGATGCAAAAGGCAGACAGCGTGCATCACCAACCACATCCAGCCTCGCGGAGAAACTTATGTCCAAAGAGACTGCCTTGCCATTCACGCTGCCTCTGTTACCAGACCCAAGATCCAAGCCCAAACAACTATCGGGCAATTCGCGGAGATATTCTATAAATCTGTTATCAAGAACGTACGGTTTGTTGAACGACTTCCACCACCACCAAGCATATAACTTTCCATGCAATCCCTTCAATCTCATC
>JAZDKD010000007.1:0-2472 GCA_043803345.1 Pseudomonadota bacterium | reverse complement strand
ACGAGAGGACGGATCTCTTTGTGTAGCTCATCTTCCGGAGCATAACCACTAGCTATTATCACTCTTACTGATGGGTCAATCTTTACCAATTCCATTAGACAGTCTCTTCTAGAAATCTGCTGTCTTGTGTTTGAAGTTGAGTTTACTTTCTACTAGCGCCGCCTCTGTCGCCTTATGGTCTGTAAAATCTACGCAATATCCACTCCAAACTAAATCACCGTTGTCAATAATGGTTGGTCTGGATTCTACGCTAATCCATAGGGGCTGCCCTTTGACTATTGGACTACACCGCTTGAAATAAGAACTTTCACTTCAGGATTAATTCTCAGGAGTTCCTGGATACATTGTTTCCCATCCATCCGTGGCATTATGATATCCAATATTACGAGTGAAATGTCTGCCTTCTCTCTTTCGTAGACCTCAACAGCTTCCTGACCATCGGCAACGTCAAAGACTTTATACCCAAAACGTGGTGTTTCAAATCCAGGGGGACGGGTTTTATATCCGCCCTTTTGCTGAGTATACGAATCTTTTGCGCCAAATCCCGCGCATCTTCAGTAGCCTTGATCCATGTCCAGAACCTCACGAATCGTAGTCAAAATTTGACTCATATTATACGGTTTTTGGACAAACCCCTTTGCTCCGGCCGCCACGGCGCCACTGGCCAGCGTACTCTCGGAATAGCCACTCGCTATAACAACCTTAGCCTTTGGGTTGATTCTCAGAATTTCCTTCAAGCATTGTCTTCCATCCATTACGGGCATGATCAGGTCCAACAGGATTAATTCAATCCTGTCCCTCTCCATCTGGTAAATTGCCAGGGCCTCCTTTCCATTAGTAGCTGTGATGACGCTATACCCGAATCCTTGAAGAAATTCCCCTGTCATGTCCCTGACGATTTCATCATCGTCGACTACCAGTATTGTGTCCGTTCCACCTGGTGTGCCCATGGCCGTAATGCAGGATTCCGAGTCTTTTCGTCTCTCCACCGAAGGAAGGTAAATCTTGAAACAGGTCCCGATCCCGGGCTCGCTGTAACATAGAACACTGCCCCGATGCTGCTTGACGATGCCGTACACGGTCGCAAGTCCCAGGCCGGTTCCTTTTCCCACCTCCTTGGTGGTAAAAAATGGCTCGAAAATATGATCCAGCGTTTTTTTGTCCATGCCATGACCGGAATCTGATACGAAAAGCGACACATACCTGCCAGGTTCAGCTCCAAGATGCCTTCGACAAAACTCCATGTCCAATTCGACGTTGTCAGTCTGAATTGTCAACGTCCCCCCATTCGGCATAGCGTCCTTCGCGTTCACCGCAAGATTCAAAAGGATTTGACCTATTTGAGATGAATCGGCAAGAATTGATTCCAAGTCACCATTCAGACGTAAATCTATTTTGATTGTTTTAGGGATGGTCCTGGATACCAGCGCCTGAATCTGAAGTATCTCCTGATTCAAATTGACGAGACTCATTTCAGGCTCGACCTTCCTGCTAAAAGTGAGCAAGTTCTTTACGAGATCCGCGCCTCTTTTCCCTGCTTCATATATTCTTTC
This sequence comes from Pseudomonadota bacterium, assembly GCA_043803345.1. Taxonomy (GTDB): domain Bacteria; phylum Desulfobacterota; class Desulfomonilia; order Desulfomonilales; family Desulfomonilaceae; genus CAJBEZ01. The sequence continues at coordinate 919 of JAZDKD010000007.1, read as the reverse complement.
GATGTTAACGCGGTCCTTTTCACCTGGTCCATCTCCTGCCTTGCAACGCATGAGCACAGCCTCGGAGTATCCCATCACTATCTGGAGCAGGTTGTTAAAGTCGTGTGCGAGACCGCCGGCCAGAACACCGATAGCTTCCATTTTCTGAGCCTCAAACAGTTGTTGTTGAAGTTCTATTTCTACCGTTCTGTCTCTTTTTACAGACACATAGTTGACGATCCTGCCGGTTCGATCCCTAACAGGTGATATTACCGAGTCCTCTTGGTAAAGTGTCCCGTCCTTCTTCTTGTTTACGAACTGACCTTTCCACGCCTCTCCCCTTTCAAGAGTTCCCCAAAGTTCTCTGTAGAACGTTTGGTCATGGCGCCCACTTTGCAAAATCCGAGGGTTTCTTCCTATAGCTTCGTCTTTTGTATAACCGGTAATCCCTTCAAACGCAGGATTTACATACTCTATGTTTCCAGCGCTATCGGTAATCATTATGCCTTCGGCCGCTTGTTCAACGGCTGTAGTTAATAGCTGTTGCATTTCTTCGGTGCGGCGCCTCTGGTCAATTTCCCTTTGTAGCCGCAAGTTCGCTTCAGCAAGTTCAGAGGTCCTTTCTTGGACTCTAAAGTCGAGTGTGTCCCTTGCTTCTTCGAGTTGTCTGTAGATTTTGGATTGCTCATGCAGGCCCTTGAAGAGGGCGGTCGCCATTATGACCAGCCCCCCTGTCAGAGCAGCGAAAACCATTCCCCACAGCGATCCGGAATGACCACCGAGATATTTTGAAATTGGAGCGACACTAACGAGATTAAACGGCGTGACGGAGATCTTTCCCCCCGAAATCAACAAAGGCTCTGATATCGGATCCAGAGAGTGTTCATGACTCTCAATGACCGAAGATTCAAGAAACAAAGAATCGGAAATTCCAAGAAAA
>JAZDKD010000006.1:0-6892 GCA_043803345.1 Pseudomonadota bacterium | reverse complement strand
AGCTGGCCGATATTTTGGCGTACGAGCCGATTCAGTATCGCTGGCCTGGGCTCTTTGAAGCTGTTAAGTCAGTTGGAGCGCCTTCGATACAACATTTTTCCGGAACCATTGGAGGGAATCTGTGCCAGGATAACCGGTGCCAATTTTATGATCAGTCAAAGTTCTTCAGGCAGGCTAGACAAACCTGTAACAAAGCAGGTGGCAATACATGCTTCGCCTGGAAAGGCGGATCGGATAAATGCCATTCAATTTGCCAATCAGACTGTGCCCCAATACTAATTGCCATGGATGCCAAGGTAACAATTAGGTCAAGGAATGAATCTCGAACGGTACCCCTTGAGGAACTGTATTCTTCTGTCGGAGAACGACCATTAACTCTTGCCGATAATGAAATGCTGACTGAAATTCACGTGCCAGGGCCGGTTCCCGGCGCCGGGGCGCTTTTGAAAAACTGACTTACCGCTCCTCTATTGATTATGCGGTGGTTTCCGCCGGGGCCTATGTGCAAACGGACGGTAGCAAGACGGTAAAAGCCCGCCTTATAATCGGAGCTGTCGCCAGGGGCCCTCTTGCAATAGCCACAGTCGAGAAAACTCTTAAAGACAAACCCGCAGGGGACGAAGAGGCCATAGACCAAGCGGGCGGGGAGGCCATGAGTGCCGCTGAGGCGTTTATTGCAAACAACATAACCCAGCCGGTCGAATACAGGACTCAAATGGTCTCGGTGATAACGAAACGGGCACTAAGACGGGCTACAGAGAGGGCGCTTTCTCACACAGACGTGTCGGAGGCAAAATGAACAAACAGTCATTAGAAATAATAGTTAATGGGGAAAAATATTCCCTGGCGGTTGAACCAAATCGCACGCTTTTGGAACTGCTGAGGGACGATCTTGAACTAACCGGCGCTAAAGAAGGTTGTGGAGAAGGGGTGTGTGGTTCTTGCACTGTCCTTATGGACGGAAAGCCCGTCCGTTCCTGCTTGACTCTAGCGTTGGAGGCTTCCGGGTCACACGTTACAACTGTAGAAGGGTTAGCTCAACACGGTGAACTTGATCCTCTGCAGCAGTCATTTATTGACCATGGCGCCGTTCAGTGCGGGTTTTGCACGTCAGGTATGCTGATGGGCGCAAAAGGGCTTTTACTCGAAAATCCACATGCTGGGAAAAAAGAAATTCGAAATGCGCTTAGCGGACATATTTGCCGATGCACGGGATATACAAAGATTGTCGAGGCTGTGGAATCCGTGGTGGAAAGTTCAAAAGAAAAGAGGTAGGGCCAATGTCGAACTATGCCTTCGTCGGAAAGAATATGCCCCGAGTCGATAGCAAAGCGAAGGTCACCGGTCAAGCTTTGTTTACAGCGGATCTCAAGTTTCCCAAAATGTTGGTCGGAAAGATCCTCCGAAGCCCCCATCCTCATGCTCGAATTGTTGACATAGATGTATCGGCGGCTCTCAATATTCCGGGGGTTAAGGCGATAGTTACCGGACACGACACTATTCAGAGAAAATGGGGAGTTTTTGGCTATACTCAGGATCAGCTGTTTCTTCCCGCAGATAAAGTACGATTTATTGGTGAAGAGATAGCGGCCGTGGCGGCCATCGATGAGGACACGGCCCAACAGGCCATAGATTGTATTCGTGTCGAATACGAAGTTCTTGACGCCGTTTTTGACGTTATGGAATCGCTAGCGCCGGATGCTCCTCTCCTGCACGAAGATTTTCCTCACAACATCAACGTCCATGTCCCCATAAATGTGGGGGATGTTGAAAAGGGGTTTGCTGAATCCTATTACGTTCGGGAGGACACTTTTACGGCGGTTGAGGATTCTTATTTTCAGGGTGAGCCATATGCGGTAGTCGCTCGGTTCGACATGGACAACAACTTAGAAATTTGGATGCCAAACGCTGGGCCGCATATGAAAGCCAAACCTCTTTCCAACGCCTTAGGCATACCGCTTAACAAGGTACGAGTGCGAAAAATTACTATTGGTGGCGCTTTTGGGGGACGAAGCGAGATCGCCCCGGCCGATCTTATCTGTGCGTTGCTCGCCCGTAAATCGGCCAGACCCGTGAAGATAGTGTATACACGAGAGGAGAACTCCATAGCGACGCGTCAGGGTCATGCGCTGATTACTACCATCAAAACCGGGGTTGGCCGCGATGGCAGGGTAATTGCCAGGGATATAACCTGTTATATGGATGGGGGAGCCTATAGCTCAACCGGGCCGATCGCTGTGAGCGTTCCTTTTTTGTGCATGGAACAAGCTTACAAAATGGAACACGTGCGCTATAACGGTTACCGCATTTATACCAACAAGCCCCCACGAGGTATGATTAGAATCCATGGAAGGGCCTTCGCTTGTGGTGTCGACACTCAGTTGGATATGATTGGAGATCATTTGGGAATAGATCCGGTGACGATGAGACTGGTTAACGCCAGGGAGGCCGGGGAATTCACCAACACCAAATCTCATGTCGCAAGTTGCGCCATGAAGGATACCATCACCAAGGCGGCTGATCGAGCCGGCTGGAAAGAAAAATGGGGCAAACTTCCACCATTACGCGGCATCGGTATTGGCTGTAATTCGGTTCAGACTGGATTTCCCATGGGAATCCGCGGGGGATCGCAGGCCACGATTAAACTAAATGAAGACGGCGGGGCCACGGTCATTTCTGGTGTGGTGGACAATGGCCAGGGGAACGACAACATGCTTGTCCAGATTACGGCCGAAGAACTGGGTATTCGGCCGGAAGACGTTCAGCTGGTTACTGCGGACACTGAAGTGACGTCATCGGACCCAGGGGCTTATTCTCAGGTTTCTACTTTTATTGGAGGTCATGCGGTAAAAAACGCCGCTGAAAACGTTAGAAAACAGCTTTTCGATAATGCGTCCAAAGTCTTGAATGTTGACCCCGACGAGTTGGTGGCTCGAGATCGCACGATTTGTGTGAAAGGCTCACCAACGGAGACAGGCATACCACTAAAAAAGGTAATTAGAATGATCCTTGCCAGTGGGAAATCGGTCAGCGGGCAAGGGGAGTACTGGCCCAAAGTGGACCCCAAAAGGGAATGGGTCAAGAATCCTTTTGGACAAATGTGCGGAGCTTTTTCTTTCGGGACTACGGTTGCTGAAGTTGAGGTAGATCCGGAAACCGGCAAGGTAAAAGTTGTCGAAGTTACTGTAGCCCAGGACGTGGGGTTTGCTTTGAACCCCCTTGTGATAGAGGGTCAATTTCAGGGTTCAGTCGCAATGGGTGGACAGGGAGGAATATTAACCGAGGGGCACGTTTGGGATAAAGGATCGGTTTTGAATCCTACACAACTCGAATACAAGGTCCCCTTGGCCTGTGATATGCCAAAAATCAACACTATCATAGTTGAATCCAATGATCCTGAAGGACCTTACGGGACCAAAGAGTCGGGAATGTCCATCGCCATGTCCGCTGCGCAGGCTTATGCGGCCGCTGTCTCCAATGCGCTGGGGATTTACATGACCGATTTTCCTCTAACTCCGGACAAGGTCCTGGAGGCATTGCAAAACAAGATGGAACTGGAGACCCCAAATCAGAATGAAGATGTAATGGAAAAGTCTCTTGAATTGGTTGTGCCGGCGGTTTAGTTCCGTGTTGTCCACACAATATTTTACGCTCGAAGTAAAAATGGCTAGTCTGCGAGGATCAGCGCTCTATTTTTCCCAGACAGGTTGGATTGAAAAAGTAATGTGATGGTGGTTATGAACAAGACACAGACAATACCTATGATGCTCTCTGACCTGAAAATACTGATTCGTGGAGCTGGAGAAATGGCGACGGGTAGTGCCTGTCGGCTTTATCATTGTGGATTTTCAAGGATACTTTTGACCGAGATCGAGAAACCCCTTGCTGTTAGACGCTCAGTCAGTCTATGCGAGGCTGTGTACGAAAAAACCTGGACAGTCGAAGACGTTAAGGCGGAACTCATAAATTGTGTCGAAGAAACCCAAGGACTTTGGGAAAAGAAAACAATACCGGTCCTGGTCGATCCTACCCTTTCTTGCCTGAATGTTTTTAGGCCCGATATCCTGATTGACGCCATACTTGCCAAGAAAAACCTTGGGACTTCGATGGAAGACGCTCCCTTGGTAATTGCCTTAGGTCCAGGTTTTTGGGCGGGTAAGGATGCTCACTACGTAATAGAGACTGCTAGAGGCCACCAATTAGGTAGGCTAATTTCGGCCGGTAGCTCTTCGCCCAACACCGGAATACCCGGTGAAATTGGCGGACATTCAGTTTTAAGAGTTGTCAGGTCGCCAGCGGAAGGGGTTTTCCTATCTAGTTTGTCCATAGGTGTGTCTGTTAAAGAAGGGCAGATCATTGGCCATGTTTCTAGCAAACCTGCAAAAGCAGGGTTGGACGGCGTATTAAGGGGATTGATCAAACCCGGGAGCTATGTAACGCCAAATCTGAAAATAGGAGACGTCGATCCGCGCGGCGATCCATCCTATTGTATGACAATTTCAGAAAAAGCTAGAGCTATTGGGGGAACGGTACTAGAGGCTATACTCAGAACCTATAACTCAACCTATGCGCTAAGTGGCTAGGCTAGATTGATTAAAGTCAAAGCGCCTTTGATGGTGAGTTGATCATTTCCAATCCGATAGATGAGTTGGTTTTAATTGCCTTTGAAGACTACGTTGGGACTTATAAATACCAACAATTCGTCGGTCTCTTTGGCATTCGATCTGTTGCTGAACAACATACCTAGTAAGGGAATATTCATAAGACCCGGCCAGCCTTCTCTCCGCCCTATTACCGTCTCTCGGATTATGCCTCCAATTACGCAGGTTTCCCCATTTGCAACTGTCATTGTGGTGTGAGCTTCTCGCTCAAGATAAAGCTCACCGGTCGTAGGAAAGGGATTGGGTTCATTGTCCGTAACGGTAATCACCATTCTTATTCTGCCATCCGGCAAGATTTTGGGAGTCACCTGAAGTTTGAGATCAACTGAGACGAGTTGAGAGTTGGTTCCCCACTGAGGAGAAGATGTTTGAACGTTCAGCACTGAGCCACTCTTGATTACGGCGTTTCTCCCATCGGAAACCTGTATACTAGGCCGAGCTACTGTCTTTGCCTGACCCTGGGCCTCACCTATTTGAAGTCTAAAATCAAGCTCGGTAATATACTGATTGGCCAAGAGTCCAAATTGCAACCCGAGCCCCATGACGTCTCCAAGATTCGCAACAGATGCCGGCAGGTTGACTGCCAGTCTGGATGGAATTTCACTCGAAGTAATGGTTCTTGAAACGGGCTGCTGAACCCCGTTCTGGAAGATAGTTTGTTTAAGGTTCGCGCCTGTGGCTGTGTTTGCAGGCGCGCCGGACTGATTCCCAGTTATTCCCCAATAGCTTGACCGATCGGTTTTTACTCCACCAAACTGATTATTTCTTCCGCCCCAGAGAATCCCCATTCCTCTGCTCCAATCTCTGTTGGCCCTTACAATCCTGCTCTCGATTCGAACTTGTGACTCAGAACGGTCCAAAGACGCTATAACCTTTTTTATTTCACTGATCCGGCTACTGGAGTCCTTTATGAAAATTAAGGATTTGTGGTCATCAAACCAGAAAAAAGTATCTTTGATGAACAGCTTGTCATTTTTTGTGGCTGAGGATGAATCGGGTTCCGAATCAAGGTTCTTGGCGAATTCGGAATTGATTTCGCTCCTGTCTAAAGTAGACTGACCAATGGTCCGTTTGAGATTTTTTCGGCGTATTGATTTAAACCCTGAATTCGTTGCGCTGAAATTTTGTTCAAGTGAATGCTCCGCATGACCAGGATCGCCGGAGACTTTTGTTTCGCTATTACTGTTTTGTCGGTATGATTCAGTTGATTGATTTTGAGAGCATTCGTGGTTAAAGAGGCGTCTCAACGCTCGTGTAATTTCGGAAGGAAGCCCATGCTTGACCTTAACGGTTTCGTAAGAAAAACGGGGTGTTTTCTTCCCCTCTTCAAAGTATTCGACAAGTTTAGGCTTTTCATGTTTACTCTGAGAAGAATTGGCGGCGATCAGTTGGCCAATATTTATCTTAGAGGCCACCGTGAGATTAGGGAGTCCAATAACTAGAGTTGCAAAAAAGGCACTGAAAAAGTATTGAAGCATTTGCCGGGCATCCTGCTATTGAGAAGCCGAATTTCGTTTCGGTGTCTGTTGGCCCCCCCAAATTACTAATCAATAGCTGGGCCGGATTTAAAAACTATGATGTGAAAAACAGCGAAGACATCTAACCAGATTCTCGAACGGAACATAGCTTTTGTTAGGCTATTTCCTGCATCAGTCCATAAAATAAACTATATCTCAAGATGGTTATGGCTGTTAACTAAGAAAGTGGTTTAACATAAAAAGTCGTCAGCCGCAACAATAAAAACACTCAAGAAATTTATTTTGTCTGACGAGCTTTTTTCTTCTAAAAAATTGGATCCCGAATATAATACCCTCATGGAAACTTATCTTATCACAAAAATAGTCACCGTGGGCGCATTGATAGTTGCAGTAGCCATGTATTACTACCTCTATGAATGTTAATCGGTAAATGGTTCTATTTTTTGCCTGGTCTGCCCGTGGATCAAAAGGTTCTTAACATGTAGCTAAGATCAGATTCTGGATTCAGCGGGCTGCGCATGGACTTTTGATAGTCATCCCAACGGTTCTTTCTGTCCCATCGCCACGACTGATAAGGGTCAGGCATCATACGAAAGTAGTAGGGAGTTACTGGTTTGGCTTGTTTAGTTGGTGGAGGCGGATAATATCCGGGGGGAGCGTAATAGTACGGATAATAATAAGAATAGTATTGAGCCGAAGCCTGATAGCAAGTTACAAAGACGCAGGCGCAAATGGCGGCGACAGTTAAAAAAA
>JAZDKD010000005.1:0-2717 GCA_043803345.1 Pseudomonadota bacterium | reverse complement strand
GCGCTTCCGACTCCTAGCCGGTATTTCTCTGTTTGAGCCTCCAGCTTCTCAAATTGGAACTTGACGGCCCGAGACGCAGCCGCCATCTGATCCTTGGCCCTGTGAATTTCAACATAAGCCAGGAGCACATCCTGCTGAGCTAGTTGCAAAAGGTTTTCAACCGCTTCGCGTTGTTGCGCCAATTGTATCACAGATTTTGTGTGTTCGGCCTCAGCTTTGCGATTGAACACCGGAATTTCCAGCTTCAGACGACCGATAAGATCTGCTCCGCCGTATCCGGCTGAATAATCATATATTGAGCCGGCAAAGGTTTCTGAGTATCCAGTTCGCCCAAGCATTATAAACAGGTCGAGCTTAGGGAGCAAACCATTCTTGGTCTTGACTATTTCCAGTTGACCTTTTTGTTGTTCTAGTCTGGCCTGGTTGATGTCAGGCCTGTAACTCATGGCAACCTGTATATGCCCCGGAAGTTCTTCCACTGAGTCTTCCGGAATCTTGGGCTTTGTCAACAACCGCAAATGTCGGTTCCACAAATCAAGGTCGGGCGGGCTCATGAGCCTGAGTAGAGTGATTCGCGTCTTTTCCTGTGCGCTTCGGGCATCTATCAGGGACTGCTCCTGAGTCGCTGCCTCGGCCTGGAAGAAAAAGATTTCACTTTTAGCCTTCTGTCCCAAAGTTATCCTTTCCCTGGTCTCTTTGACCATGTTTTTTGCCAGCTCGGTTGCTTTGCCGTATATGTGGACTTTGCCGAGAGCCAGAAAATAGTCCCAATAGGCCTTTTCAATTTCCGCAGTGAGCGTCTGGGCTATGGCCGTCAGCTCATATTGAGAGATGGCGGTGTCCAGCCGAGTCTTCCTTAGGCTGGCGAGATTAGCTTCCAGACCGCCGCCACGCAGCAAGGCCTGGGTTATACTGAGTTTGCTATAGGCGCTCCAGTCGCTCTTCGCTTGGTTTTTGGCCGTATCGGAAACGCCAGATCCTGCGGTGAGAGGAAAATTAGGATTCCACTCCGTGCCCGCTTCTAAATCCAGAGTAGTTCCAGTGGGAAGAAACTGCGACACTCCACCTGAAGCCTTAAATTCTTTCGTTACCGTATAATAGTCGGACCTCTGGCGGGACTTCTCCAGAGTGGACCTGACCGTCGGGTCGAAAGTCGATCTCTCCACCCGTTCGGATGTGCTTGTGATTGAAGGCTTTAGCCTTTGAACCTGGAACGATTTGTTGTTTGAAAGCCCCACAAGAATCGCCTGCGTTAGTGTAATTTCTACAAGGCTGTTCGGAGGAGCGTTGGCGAGATATATATCACTATTTGAGTCAACACCGGTGGGATGAGGATCGTTGACTCTGTTCTTTTCACATACCACCTTAGAAGGAAAAGCGTAGTCCATCAAAGGCTTCCACAGAGGCGCCTTGCAGGAAGACAGAAGGGCCGGGATCACAAGAATCAGCCCAAGAGCCGCAAGTCCTTTGATTACGCTCAAGCCCAAAGTTTTCTCCGCAAACCTACCCACAGCCTGGACCGAACAACAGTAGCGGATTTCGCTAGACTGCTGGGACGATCGTCCGGCGCACGAGTTGTGTTTGTTAACAGGCTACTTAAAAATTATCGCCTAACCTTCATTGAAACATGCGAGATTGCTGATAGCTATGTTGGCGCCAAAGACAGTCTCCTAACAAAAAACCTCGTACATATAAATAGTTGTATCTAACAACCGTCACCTCACTGGAGGCGATAGCTTAAAAAACACAATAACTTTTTATTACATGCAATTATTTTAATTACTATTATAGGTTATTTATTTCAGTGAGGTCAAGTTGTTTGTTGAACTGAATCCTTGCGGATTCTCGAGGGTGGACACTTTATTTTTATCATGATCCGAGAAGAACGACAGATTTCGTCAGGAATTGACTCACACATCGGCAGAATTCAAAGAATTTGGGAACCAGGGCACAAATAATAGGATTCTTATGTTGGTAGACAGCTAAAAATACGAATGGCTGACGGAGGTGGTGATGTCACAAGACAGGCCTTATAGGAAACATTGAAAGTTATTTCCGAGAAAGACCACAAGGCGCCATCTTTTTCGATGATGGAGCTTCGCAAAGGGAGGTCATCCAAAAAGGCGTCGACAAGATTCATCGGAACTTGAAAGCTGTTAAGAGGCAATGAAAGTCCCAGCCCTAAGGCCTTTAGAAACGCCTCTTTTCTAACCCAGATTTCAAAAAAACGCTCTACAATTTCATCAGGAGCAAGTTCTCGAAGAATTGAAGATTCCTCGGAAGTGAAAAACCTTGTCGCGACTTTTTTGACGGGGTAATCTTGGTCGACGTATTCCAGGTCCACACCCAGCCTAAAATTCCTTCCAAACGCTACAAGCATCATGTTTCTCGAATGGGTTGCGTTAAACTCAAGAGACTCTAATTCCCTTTTTTGAACAATCTCAGGTTTACCCCAGGTTGATAGAGAAAATTCTACCGTATCAGCTTGAATTCCGGTATAATCTTGGATCAGGCTGCGTAGAACTCCTCGCCTGATTATAAACAACGATCTGTTATCGTTGGATTTAAATTCTTGGGCAGACTTTTTTTCTTCGTCTGAAAGTAGCTTTTCCAGTTCTTTTTTGTATACCAGCAGTTCTGGAAGAAAGACTCGCCAGATGTGCACAGTCGAATCATCCAACTGTAGCTTAAGAGAATGATTGACTGAGAAACATTTT
>JAZDKD010000004.1:0-8005 GCA_043803345.1 Pseudomonadota bacterium | reverse complement strand
CTCAGATATCGTGACCCATGGCAATCCTACCGAATTGCCGTTGGCGTCGAGCATGCCGTCTTTAAGTTGTGAATTCAGATCAGATGAACTGGCGTTCACGATTCGTTTGGGCTTAACACCCGCTGTTTCTATGATCTTTGGCCAGTAGGTCGCCGGTGTTCCACCTATGGGGCCAACTCCAACGCTTTTGCCTTCAAAATCCTTGATACTTTTGATCCCGGTGCTGGCCAGTGAGTACATCTGGAAATAGGTAGTGTACAGAGGCAGTATTGCTCGCTGGTTCTGATATTTCTTCCCCTTGGCCCACCCTTCTCCAGCCCATCCTTCCGCAGCCGGCGCGTTGGTGATCATTCCGAAATCGAGGCTTTTGCTCTCGATAAGCTGCACATTATGCACTGGGCCACCGGTAGATTCCACGTTACCCGGTATGCCCATCTTGTCATTGAGAAGTTTGGAGAAACCACCGGCCCATATGAAATAAGTTCCACCGATTGGAGCGGCGCCGATGGTAACGGATTTGGGCCAACCGGCCTTTGTTTGGGCAAATCCTGTTGAACAAAACAGGACCACAGAGATCAGGGCAAGAGACAAACCAAGAGTTCGCTTTCCCATGGAAAACCCCCTTTGTACTATTGATGACCTTCCGGAATATTTCCGGAGAATTCTCTATTGTAATTGCATACGGAAAACTGAATTTAATTTAAACAACCTGAGTATCACTGTCAAACAATTGTTTTCGCCTGTGAAAAGCTTTTCATTGCGCAATCATCAAAAGAACTATCGAAAGTGGGACTATAGACAGCAGGGTGGATAAGACTATTGCGGTAGTCGCCAGATCAACATCGCTGTTAAGTTGGGATGATAGAATATAACCCTGCGGGGATGTCGGCAAGGCAAAATATATCATCGCCACGCTAAACGCTGTAGGTGAAACCTGGAAAGTCTTCATAAGAATGTAACCGGCGAGCGGCAACAGAATGAGCTTGAAGCCGGCGGCGACAAAGGCTGCGCCGAGATGATCCCTGGAACTCGAAAACGTCAAACTCCCTCCAATTGAAATCAGAGCCAGTGGAAGAGTAAGCAGCGACGTGAGGCTTAGGGCGTTATCAACGAAAGGAGGTAATGGTATCCCGAGTCCTGAGTAAAAGATGCCCGCCACACACGCTATAATCAGGGGGTTGGACACCGTTGCCTTTAGCATGGTCAGCGTTTTGTGACCTGCGTGACGGTTTTCACCGGAGAACCAAATCATTGTCGAGACTACCAGAACATTAATAAATGGGATCAAAAAACCGATCAGGATCCCGAACTGCCTGGTTCCTTCCGCCCCTAGCACCGACAATATTATCGCCATCCCGATATAAGTGCTGAAACGATAGCAACTCTGGGAAAATGACCCAACTTCATACGGAGGCATTCGAAATAGCCTGGCAAAAAACAGGCTCAGCAGAAAAACCACAAAGACCGCGCCCAGAGCGCAAAAGACAAAAGTCCACTCAACACCGGCCGTTGTCGAGGTATTTCCGATCTTCCAGAAAAGAAGGCATGGGAAGAAGATGTAGTAAATCAGTCGATCGGATGTTCTGATAAAGGCGTCGTCAATCCAGCCAATTCGTTTTAGAACGGCGCCGAGGGCAATGATCGCAAATATTGGGAGCAAACTGTTGAGAATTAATAACACGATGAAACTTGCCTACAAAACCTTTACTCTTTCCATGCTCTTCTTCCTTCTGGACTGCGGTCAAAATTTCTTACACACCTATGAAGATTCTCAAGGATGGCATCTTATCGCCACGCTAATCCTTAAGTTCTTCCATCCAGGGCTCATCCTGATCAACGTCTGGGGCACATCTAGCGAATTGTCCTTGTTTTAACCTTCTAGTGGCCTCAAGGACGGCGTCTCGTGTTTCAGGATTTCTGTGAAGCCAAATCTCTCGTTCTGGCATGACGGCGGGTTTCAGTTTCATTTCCGTTTCTCCGGTCTTTTCAAAAAAGAAAGTCTTGTTAGCAAAATCCGTGCCCAAATTAATTCTGCCCCTTGAATCCGCGATCTTTGTCTGCATGAGGTTTTCTCCAATGGATTCATAGATACTACAGATGTTGACATGCGGCCACAAAGGATCAATGATGTTCACAGGGATCATTGTGATCACAGATAATGGGGGTTCAAAATTTTGAACCCCTACAAAACGCTATTTAACAGAACAAATGCTTGCATGATTCGCCATCGAAAACCTATCAGGCTACAGGGGTATGATTATTCCGGAATCGGCTCATATTTTGTTACAATATGTACATTCCAAAGGGCTTATCTGTTCGGAGAGATTCAGTCCGGAAACATGGTTCTGAATGATTACGGCACACACGCTAAAAAATGTTGGATGGCCATACCTGAACACTACCCTAATGTTTCTTTAGATGAATATGTAGTAATGCCCAATCATATTCATGGGATTATTACCATCCCGAACGTAGGGGTTCAAAATTTTGAACCCCTACAAAACGTTTCTCTACACAACCAATATCAACACATAATCCCGAAATCTATTGGATCCATTGTTAGAGGTTTCAAAATCGGTGTCACCAAATGGTTTCGTAACAATACAGACATTGATGTTGTCTGGCAACGGAATTATTGGGAGCATGTCATCCGGGGTGATTTAGAGTTGAGCCGCATTCGGCAATATGTCCGGGACAATGTCGATCAATGGGAAACAGATTCTCTTCACGATCAGATGAATGAATTGAAAGAGCATGATGTAATCAAGACTCTGTTTAGATGAGCGCTATCAACATTCAAATTCGAGCGCAAAGCCGACCTTGACACATACAGTCGCATTGCGTTAAATTTGCAAAGATATAGACGGAGGGATGGCCGAGTGGTTTAAAGCGGCGGTCTTGAAAACCGTTGATCCAAAAGATCCGGGGGTTCGAATCCCTCTCCCTCCGCCACTTCCGTTAATCAGCGCTCACAGAATCCTTCGAATTGTATTCCCTGTAGAATCTCACAAAATAATCCACCCCGGACCACATGGTAAGCGCCAGTGCAATGTAGAGCAGAATTGTGCCGATTTCATTAAAATCAATCGTCACATAAAAGTGATAATCGTAATGGATCATCAACGGGACTATAGCGGCAAACTGGAAAAAGGCTTTCCACTTTCCGATGCGGCTCGGTTTCAAAGTTGAATCCCACGATTTAGTTGTCGCCCGCAATGCGCTGACAGCAACTTCACGGCTAATTATCAGCATCACGATCCACGCGTCAACACGATCGAGGGCTATGAGCATTATCAAGGCCGACGTTACAAGAACCTTGTCTGCTATCGGATCCAAAAAGCGTCCGAAAGACGATTCAACTTTAAGGCGGCGAGCTATAAAACCATCGAAAAAATCCGTTAACGAAGCGACCAAGAATATGCCGGCGGCCAACGCAGAAGGAAAACGACCTGGAAAGAAGAGAAGTATGACTATGGGAGGAACCAGAAGCAGCCTCCCCAGAGTCAGAAAGTTGGGTAAGTGTCTTTTCATGATCTTTTGTGACCGCCTCGCGACGATCGCAGGGAAACCGGCTTCCCCCACGGGTAGGCTTCGGTGGTTAAACGGTCAACCGGCAGAAACACCTCGAAAGTTGACCCCTTACCGGCCTCCGATGTTACCTTGACCATCCCCTTATGCTCTTCAAGCAGCAGATGGACGTTGCTAAGACCCATGCCGGCGCCGGTCGTTTTCGAAGTAAAAAACGGGTTAAAGATTTCGGAAATATCGTCGCCGTGTATCCCAACGCCATTATCGGCAAAAACTACTGACACACCGGCCTTTAGATTCCTTACCGTAACCTTCAGCCTGCCACCATTCGGCATGGCTTCATAAGCGTTTCGAATAAGGTGAGAGAAAACCTCTTCAATCGCAACCGGATCGATATTCAATTCAGGAAGGCTCGCCTCAACATCCAGCACGAAATGGATCTTCTTGACGAGACTTTCAGGGAACGTTTGAACCAATTTATCTCTCGCCCGTTCAAGCAGCGGGATCAAATCGGTCTTGACAAAGTTAAACCTGTAAAATTTAGAATACTCAACGTATTCTTCGATGTCTTTGACCATTTTCTCAAGACGCGCCACGTCATTAAGAATGACTTCGGTATATCTCGAAGTTATCGAGTCTTGCTCGGCAGTGTTGTGGAGCCTGAGCGCAAATCCCCCGAGGGAAGTCAGGCAATTCCTCACTTCATGGGCCACTCCTTCAACCACTTTCCCCAATGCGGCCAGTTTCTCGGATTTTTTTAGCTGCCGCTCAACCTCATAAAGCCGTGTCAATTCCGTTACCACCACTACAATGCCCCGGGCGTGATTCTTTTCCATGATTATCGACGTGGACAGATAACCTGGGAAAGTCGAGTTGTCCTTCTTCCTGAAATGGAATTCTCCTTCGACCTTTCCCCCCTTTAAGGTATCTTTAACGAGGTCCCGGTTCAGTAGCGTTCGAGCGTCTCCCCTAACGAGAAAATGTATGTCCTTGTCTTTAAGTTCTTCAAAGGTGTATCCCCAGAGATTAGAGGCCGCACGGTTAATGGACTGAATTCTGCCTCCAGGATCAGTTGTTATAAGGGCTTCGTTGATAATCGTGGTGAGGTGGGCAAGATACTTCTCACCCCTTTGTATCTGATTCTTGAGTCGCATGTTCTCTTCAACAAAGCGCCGATTCTCAAGAAGACTTTCGACAAGTTCAACAGCGGCCTCTGGTTCAAATGGTTTCGTGAGAAAATCGTCGGCCCCCATTTTCATGGCTTTAACGCCAATCTGCGGATTGGCGGCGGATGACATTACAACCACTATTGTTCGCGGGAGTTTCTCCTTTGCAAATCTCAGAGCGTCAAATCCATCAATTTTGGGCATGTGGACATCAATTAAAGCTACCTCCGGCGTTTCCTTAAGGAAAACGTCCTTTCCCTCGGAACCGTCAAACGCCTGGACCACCTCAAACCCATGCTCTTCAAAAACATCCCGGAGCATGTTGTTAAGGATCAGAGAGTCCTCTGCTATAAGTATTTTAGGGCTTGTGTTCCTTGATCCCATATCATTCAGCCTGTCAATCAGCTCTTGGCTAAAAAACGCTTCTGACATTCGTCAGAGCAGAAATAATAATCCTTTCCGTTGAGTCTTGCGCGTCTAGCTTCCCATGCGAGCACATATTTCCCGCAAACAGGATCTTTTACCATTTCGTTTATATCATGTTTCCGTTGGCCTCGATCTATCCTGGCGTCAGCCGGTCCTGAAGCCAACGATCGCAAGGCCCAGTTAAGGATCCTGTATCCAACGTAAATCAATATAATTATTGTGACTATTCTAATCAATGGGATGTTCCTGGTTAAAATCAACGGTCTTCAGCAGTCTCACATCCTGAACATCCTGCCGGTTGAGTTTCTCCAACATCTGCTTGAGTGTCAACTTCAGCTTTGGATGAACCAAATCAGGAGCGATTTCCACAAGTGGGACGAGGACAAAAGCTCGATCATCCATCCTCGGATGCGGTATTTCAACCCCGTGCGCCACAAACCTTTTGCCGCCGAATAGCAGCAGATCAAGATCTATTTTGCGTGATCTGTCGCTTCGGTGTTGACGATGCTTTCCAAGAGCCCTTTCAATTTTTCGGAGATCGTTCATCAACTCAAGCGGCTTAAGTTCAGTTTTCAACTCCATCGCCGCGTTGAGAAACTCCGGGCCACCATCCACAAGACCCACAGGAGCGGTCTGATAAATGCTTGAGACCTTCCGGAGAGAAACACCGTTGAGCGCCCCTATCTTTTCAAGCGCAACCATCAGCGTCGCTTCAGGATCACCGAGGTTAGCCCCAAAACCTACGTATGCGACTGACCACATGACGCCCAACTCTTTACCCGGTTCACGAGCGATCCAATATTCTCTATCCGAACTTCAACTGTGTCGCCGTCGTTCATTGGTCCAATCCCTGAAGTTGTTCCGGTCGCTATGACATCCCCAGGGAAAAGAGTCATTACGCCTGATATGAATTCGACCAGTTTGAGTGGGCTAAATATCAGGTTGGAAGTTCTCGATGACTGCCTCGTCCGGTCGTTGAGCAGCAAATCTATTTTTAGGTCCGAGGGTTCAAGCTCCGTCTCGATCCACGGCCCCAAAGGACAGAAGGTGTCAAAACCCTTGGCCCTGGTCCACTGGCCGTCTTTGCTTTGAAGGTCTCGAGCTGTCACATCGTTGAGACATGTGTATCCAAGGATAAATTTACCGGCGTCTTTTTCGGAGACATTCCTCGCCTCGCGGCCCATTACGATCGCAAGCTCGGCCTCGTAGTCGACGCGAGCGCTCTGACGCGGCATGATTATTGTGTCTTCAGGACCTATAACGCTTGAAGAAGGCTTGAGAAAAAGAAGCGGCTCTTCCGGGAGTTTCATGTTCAGTTCTTCGGCGTGGTCACGATAGTTGAGTCCTACAGCGACTATCTTCGTGGGCTCACATGGAGCCAACAGCCTCACTGTGGAGAGACCAACCGGTCCACTGGCGGAGATTGGCCCACCTGGCCTAATTTCATTGTCCTGAAGTATCCCTGAAAAGAGCCCGCTGCCGATTTGAAATCGCACCAACTTCATTTTGTTTCCCTACTCAATATCGCCATCATACGTAGGGTGGACCGTGTCCACCGTTCTTAATTGGCGGCCACGGGCCGCCCTACAATGTCTTGCCAATACATCACCAATGTCATTTCGAACGAAGTGAGAAATCTAACCCAGACCGGGATGGATCTCTCGTCGCGGGGCTCACTCGAGATGACACAAGCCAACGCAACGCTTCTGATTTAGTTATTTCGACCGGCAGGGAAAAATGCCGATGGCGGGCACGGCCCGCCCTACTTTGGCCTTCCTTATAACCCAAGGACATCCTGCATGTCGTAGAGGCCCGCCGGTTGATCCACCAGCCAGAGAGCGGCCTGAACAGCGCCTTTAGCCAAGGCGTCCCTGCTGTGGGCTTTGTGAGTTAACTCAATCCTCTCTCCGTTGGTCACAAACATTACGGTGTGTTCGCCAACTATATCCCCGGCTCGAAGGGCCATTATCCCTATTTCTTTTGGCTTTCTTGCGCCAACGATACCTTTGCGTCCGTATACGCCAACCTCGGCCAGGTTTCTTTCGAGCGTAGAAGCGATAATCTCAGCCAGCTTGGCCGCTGTACCGCTGGGGGCGTCTTTTTTCAGGTTGTGATGGGACTCTATTATTTCAATATCGTAGTTGTCGCCAAGCGCTGAAGCCACACGCGCAACCAGGTTGAATAGAAGATTGACGCCCAGGCTCATGTTGGGGGCCATCAGACATCTGATCTTCGATCCTGCTTCGGCGACTACGGCCTTCTGATCTTCAGACAGTCCCGTAGTGCCAATAACTATGGCCTTGCCATTGTTCGAGGCTTCCGCAGTGTTTCTTACGGTAGCCTCCGGGGAAGAAAAGTCAATGATGACGTCACAGCCCTTGATCGCCGATTTCCAGTCATCGGTAACCCGAACACCAATATGTCCCACGCCCGCCAATTCTCCGGCGTCTTGACCTATGGAGGGGTTCCCGGGAGCCTCCAGCGCTCCCGAAATTTCTATTGAATCGTTTTCATGGGCCAGGGCGATTATTCTTCTTCCCATTCGTCCTGCGGCTCCGCTTACCAAAACCTTAAACATCTTTTCTCCTGAACTATATCAAGTTGAGTTTAACCAAAACATTCCTGATCTTTTCGAGACTGGCGCTCGCCGGAGGACATAGCGGCAACCTTAATTCAGGCTCGATCTTGCCCATGAGGCCGAGAGCGGCTTTTATCGGGATGGGGTTTGTTTCTACGAACATGGCCTGGCAAAGCTCAAAAATCTCAAAGTGTATTGCTCTTGCTTTGTCTATTTCCCCCTTCAACATATGTCTCACCAGGGAGGACATTTTGTCCGGGATAATGTTTGTTACGACTGAAATTACACCCTTTCCGCCCAGGGCCAT
>JAZDKD010000003.1:0-2058 GCA_043803345.1 Pseudomonadota bacterium | reverse complement strand
TTTTCGATGATCATTTTTGCAACTATGCAACAACCTCGGCTGATCACAAAAGAGAAGACGGAAGTGGGTACGTCCCTGGCAGCACCATAAATGCACACCTATCAACCTGTCATCTTGTTTGCATACAAGTTATCTATGATTAATTGCCATCAAACGCTCTCTCGAGACGAATAGTAAGAATGGGTGACCCGCTGTGAAAGAAGGCTACAGAGGCCTTCGAGAAGAGTTTGAATATAATCTCTTAGTATTCGTCTAATGTTTTGACGATGGAGAGAGTTGGTAAATTATTTTTCACCCAGTGATCTATAAAGCCTTTTTTTGACATTAGACAGAGGCCGGAAAGATTAGATTTAAAGGAATAAAAAAGGAGGTCATAATTATGAGAAAAGTATCCATGCTACGTCTGTTTTTTGGAATCCTTATTGTTGTTCTTGTCAGCGTCCCGGCCAATGGTGCGGCTGGAGTTGATATCAACATCGGGATAAATTTTCCTCCGCCATCCCGTATAGTCGTTCGTGTACCTCCTGCCGTTGTTGTCATCCCGGGAACATACGTCTATTTTGCCTCTACCCTCGATGTGGACATCTTCTTTTATCACGGCTACTGGTACCGTTCTCATCATGGCCACTGGTATCGAGCCACATCCTACGACGGACGTTGGGTTTTTATCGAGAATCATAAAATACCTTATGTTGTGCTGCATGTTCCACACAACTTTCGCAGCCTGCCACCAGGGTACCGACAGATCTCCCATGGAGAGCTTCATAAAAACTGGAGAGCCTGGGAGAGAGATAAGTACTGGGAAAGGTATAAGCCTTGGCATCACCGTGAACATGATGGCCATGAAAGAAAAGACCATCGTGATTGGCGGGAATATGATAAGCGTGGAGGCGGGGGAAGACATTAAAGCGCTTCCTTTATGCGCCTGAATTAGGGTCACCCTTGGGGTCAGCCATCGGTAATTCGGTATTTTTCAGAGGGCGAAAGAAGCCTTGGGGTCATCCATAAAAAAGGTTGGCTTGACAACTAACAATTTCTAATTGACTTATCTTGCAGTAAAATTGTAAAATTCACACGAAATCAACGATAAAACCAACCTTGAGTAATCAGGGGATGGAAACCCCGGATCCGTAAGTAATTTACAGAAGCAAATTCATCGACAGCCGGTTGGCGAAATCAAAAAAGCAACCGGATTAGGATATAAGCTGTGGCTGTTTGAATGTATTAAACAATGCTTCGGATACCCATTGAGAGAGGAGGTGAAAAATAATAGATTACAATCTGTATGAGAGGTAGGCGTTTCTTTACAGGCATCGGGGCGTGTAGCGGATTTCGGTTTCAGGGTGCTGCTCGGTCCGTGACGAAAAAAATTTGCCGGAGCCGGCGCTTGCGGGTATTGCCTCTGCTCGTTTCGGGCAGACAAGATGGAAATCCCTACCTCAGGAGAAGTATTTCTTTTAACTCAAAGGGGGAGAATCGCCATGGAATATGCTCTGATAATCGGTTTCTTGATGGTGCTTGTGACCAGCCCGTTTAGTCCAGCCGGGGCACAAAACGCGGCGGGCTGCAAGGACCATCCGTTGTTTAGTCGAGTCCCGAATTATGAGATTTATAACTGCATGAACGCGGACTTCGACGCCATTGATTTTCCGAAGCCCGGACTCAAACAGTGGGAAAAGAGTGAGGACTACGAGTCTATCGAGGGTAAGGTCTATAACGTAAGCTACAAGCTGAAAACGGGCGCTACGCCCGCCAGTTCCCTACAAATCATTCGCAACTTCCAGAACGCGGTGAAAGCAACCGGTGGAACTGTGATGGGAGACTTCGCCAATCCGTTCCGGGCATCCCTAACCCGGAGCATGCAGAAGTACATGGTGGAATCTCCGGGTGGAACTTCTTATGACCGTTATACCACATTGAAGCTGACTAAGGGCAACAGCGAGTACTGGGTGAATATTGCAGCCAGCGAAGGCTATCAGGATTACAACGTGGTTGTCGTAGAACGCCAGGCGATGAAGCAAGACGTGAGCATTAATGAACTCGTGGACAAGCTGAACA
>JAZDKD010000002.1:0-2286 GCA_043803345.1 Pseudomonadota bacterium | reverse complement strand
AGCCAGTATTTGAACAGCTTAACTCTTTGTTATAGTTGAACTCATCGGATTTTATCTGAAAGTTACCGGTAGTCCACTGGTTGACGAAAAATGGTTCAACGGCAAGATTTCGATAAAATATCGGGACACCAATTTCCAGCCTGGACGCTTTAAAGGAATTTTCCACCGTCGCCGCAATTGCCTTTTTGTTTGTTGCAGGATCAGGCGAGTCATATTGCCCCGGCAAAAGCTTTCCAGACCCGGAGAGTTTTTTAGGGAATAAATAGTATCCTCTTGCTGAGAATTTCCCCGAATTTGCGCTTCCGTAAACCTCGCAAAGCGATGTATCCCTGTTGACGTTGAGGTCGTCGTTAAAATTTATTCCCGGTTTATTGTCACGTTCAAGGATAAGATCATGTTTCGCTATTACCAAATCAAGTCCAATGTTGGTTTTGGGAATATTTGCATGAACGGTTGATGTCAGAAACAAAACCAGCATTAAGATTACAAATCTTTTCATTTTTCCCTCCATTAAATCAATTTCGTCGTTTTAATTATTCCGGTCTTCCCGGACAGATTTTAATAAATGCGTGATTACGGTAAACGTTATTATAAAAACACCAGGCTATTCCTTCGTAATAATCATACCGTGGGCACTTATGGCAAAGGGGGGAATAAATTATTAATTTACGCTTCACGGTTTTACTCAAGTTGCTCCATTGTTTGCCTGGATTTAAGTTGTTAGGGGGCCAAGAGGAATCGAACCTCTGCAATGGCTTTGGTGTTCTACCGCTGAGCTATGGCCCCGTTAAAAACTATGTTTGGGAATAAAATGGCTAGACTCTGGATCGCCATATTGCCGGTTGAACGAAAAATTGCTGGAAAAGAGTGTCATACTGGTTTCTGTATTCCTCTTCCACTGCAAGATTGGCTTCAGATCGGGTCGCAAAAACTCCGACTGGTTCAATTCTGAATTCCGGGAACCTTTCATCAGGTCCAAAAACAATCGTTCTCATAACCACATAAACTGTTTTTGCTTCCATTTTCCCCCGCTTAGTAAGGTTCATAGGAATGAGTGTCTTTCCGGTATTTTTGCTGATCCATTTTCGGGTCGAACCTATGCGGCTGTAACAGGTAATAGGCGGATTTGTATGCCGAATTCTTGGCTCTGATCAGCAAATTATAGTTTTTTAGGTGTTGAAGGTAATTTTCAATGGTTGACCTGGATAATTTCATTCGCTCGGCTACAATCTCAGGTTTGATAATTCGTAAACCATCACTATTCGGCGCAATAGTCTTGATATAAAGCCAGATTATTTTGACATGAGCTGGAATAAGCGGGTTTAGAGCAATCGTTTTAGGTATCGAAATGTATTCAGACCGGCCAAGAGGCTGTGAAGTAATTTGAGCCGAGACAGGAAAACCAAATATACTTTTAATGCTCTTACTTTCTTCGGCCCGTTTCTGAAGTGTAACAAGTCTTTTCTTGATGTGGGCGCTGAGTTGCCTGGATTTTTCCGCCTTAACTACACCTTGAGATAGATCAGGAATGTCTGCAAAATTAGGCATAGTAACGGTATTCAGGCCGCATTTGGCACGGGCAATATAGCTTGATCGCTAATTGAGAGAGATAGCTCAGTATTAACATAACAAAGCCAATGACACTTCGGACATTGAACTGGATGTGATCTAAACACACCAAGTGAAAGTCTTGACAGGATTGTCTGTAATGATTCGCCGCAATTTGTGCATCTTAAACTAGCCAAGCGATGTTCAATTTCATTCATTTAAGACTCCATATTTAAAACTTTTAAAATGGGGAAGAAAAGATCATTAATTTGTTACTTTAACAATTTTCTTCCCCTCGCAGCGAAAAGAAAAAAGAAGAAATTGATAGAAAACAAAAATCACATCAAGGCGTCCATCAACTGTGGTGAATTATACACCAACCGCCATTTCAATGTCAAGCCAGTTCTTGCTATTGTTTATTACTGGCTTGCAGTTTAAAATTAGTTGCGTAATTCCGCCACGACAAGGTATGAATGGTTCTTTCTGGCCGATTTTTGGTAATTATGCCGCATACATGGCGTGGCGGGCGTGGTTAATATAAATAGGTCTAAAATCAAATAACCCAACATTTCCAGAATGTTAATTAATTCAAGATGTGTGAATCGCTGTTTACCGCTAACGGTTTCATCCTGGCATTTGATAAAGATTCGGCCTCGTTTTCTTAACACCCGGGAACATTCCACGATACCGGCGGTATAACGCCTTATAATGCCCTGGTGAGATGTTCTGGCGTCACAT
>JAZDKD010000001.1:0-7123 GCA_043803345.1 Pseudomonadota bacterium | reverse complement strand
CATTCGAGGTTTGCGCCTTCGAGGTTTGTGTCTCTGAGGTCTGTGTCTCTGAGGTTTGCGCCTCTGAGGTTTGCGCTTTCGAGGTTTGCGCCTCTGAGGTTTGCGCCTCTGAGGTTTGCGCCTCTGAGGTTTGCGCCTTCGAGGTTTGCGCCTTCGAGGTTTGTGTCTCCGAGGTCTGCGCCTCTGAGGTTTGCGCCTCTGAGGTTTGCGCCTCTGAGGTTTGCGCCTTCGAGGTTTGCGCCTTCGAGGTTTGTGTCTCTGAGGTTTGCGCCTCTGAGGTTTGCGCCTCTGAGGTCTGCGCCTCTGAGGTTTGCGCATTCGAGGTTTGCGCCTTCGAGGTTTGTGTCTCTGAGGTCTGTGTCTCTGAGGTTTGCGCCTCTGAGGTTTGCGCTTTCGAGGTTTGTGTCTCTGAGGTTTGCGCATTCGAGGTTTGTGCCTTTTTTAGCAGCTTCGACACATAGTTTCAAAGACTTTGTTTCAAGTGAAAATATAATAGCACCTGAAAACCTGTTTTTTATCTCAAATCTCATTTTTATATTTCCTCCTTTCTCCCCCCGGCCTCCCCTCTGCTCTCACCGGGTTCAAGCCTCGCCTGTTGGCGTACCCCTTATCCTACTGCGGATGTCACCCGTTTGGCTTTGGGAGATAGATTTTTGGTTGCGGCTATAAGGTTCGGCTCTTAGGTTTACCCGGTTACGGTCCCCCTCACGCTCTGCCTGTTGATCATCCCTCAGGAGTCGATCGGCAATAGGAACGTTTGAGGAACAAAAAAAGGCACCCCTCCGCTTTGTGCGGTAAGAGTGCCTTGGTTTGCCCCTATGCGGTTTGAAGGAGTGCCCCGATTAGAGGGGATTGCGACTTCCCGGTCGTTCCCGTCCAAGCATCTAACCTTTACTACCTTTTCCATTTCTTTCTCCTTCCGTTGCCAGCCTGGTTACTGACTGTGGGTTGAGTTTCCGGTCAGTGTAGCTCCTGACATCCTGCACCATACAGGACCGGCCTTGACCGTTTGATTACAATAAAACATAGTCGAAAACCTTTGTCAAGCATTTTCTTGAATTTTTTGTTAATTTTTTTTTCTTGACAATTGAAAATCAATTTTTTATTATCATGACCATGAAAATAGCTAACAAAAAAATAAAAGAGATTATGGATGAAAAGGGATTAGTTGCAATAGACCTGGCTTACAAAATGAGAGTCAGGGAGTCCTGGGTTTATGCCGTCCTTGCCGGGAACGGGGGAAAGACCCTCGCTACTGTATCAAAATTCGCGGAAGCGCTTGGTGTAAACCCTAAGGACCTTATTGAGTAAATCCCATGATCCACGACCTCCTGGAAGCCAGAGGCTTTCGTCTCAAGAAAGACGGCGGGAACCGGGTAACTTCCCCTTGCCCTGTTTGCAAAGACGGTGAGGATCGGTTTGTTATTTGGACGGACAAGAACCGGGCTTGGTGCCGGCGCTGTGGGTGGGCGGGGGATGATATTCAACTTCTCATTGATGTTGATGGCCTTTCGTTTCAGGAAGCCATCGAAAAAGCCGGTCGCACAGAGAAGTTGCGCGATATCGCTCCTGCCAAGAAGGACGCCAAGATCGTTGCCAACTACAATTACGTTGACGAGGACGGCGAACTTCTCTACCAGGTAATCCGATTCGACCCGAAGGATTTCCGCCAGAGACGACCGGGAACCGGGACCACAAGGTGGATGAACAATCTCAAGGACACGCGCCTTGTACTCTACGACCTTCCCAATGTAATCGAGGCAAAAGCCGTTTGCCTTGTCGAAGGGGAGGGTAAAGTCCGAGCACTGAAGAAGATCGACATCCCGGCCACATGTAACCCCATGGGCGCCGGAAAACTCAAAAGCCAGCAGGAAGAGCATCAAATCTTAGAACCCCTCCGGGGAAAGCAGGTTTACATTTTCCCCGACAACGATCCTCCCGGCAAAGCCCATGCCGAAGAAGCAGCTACCCTCCTAAAAGACATCGCATTACAAATCAAGATCGTAAATCTTCGTGGACTCCCGGCCAAGGGGGACGTGGTTGATTTTATCGAAAAGCGTGAATGTGATGTGACATCGCCACGGGATCAAATTATCAGAGCGATAAAAGAGGCGGAGATTTGGCGACCACCCAGGGATTTTTTTACTCTGGAAGAACTGGAAGAAATGGTTCCCGTGTCGGAGAACCATGTTCCTATTTTTCGCTATGGATACTGGAATTACGGGGAACATATTATCGTTGCCGGGGCTGGGGGAGTCGGGAAAAGTTTACTTGTCTTGGAATGGGCTCTTTATATTGCAGCAGGGGAAAATTGGTTGAACATCCTGAAAACTCCCCGTGCGAGGAAAGTTCACGTCATGCAGTGGGAAAACAGTGTGCGTGAAGTGATGCTTGATCGTGCGAAGCGCATGAAAAAGGGTATGCAAGCAAAAGGGATTGATGTATCAGGAATAAGTAAGAGACTTTCTTTTAATAAGCGAAACCAATATTTTGACCTTAAACTTAAAGGAGACCATCAAAAATTATTGGAAGCTGTAAAGTCATCTGAAGCTGAAGTTATTATTTATGATTGTCTATCAAATATGCACTCCGGAAATGAAAACGATAATTCATTTATGGCCGGTATTCTGGATGTGATCGGGAACATCAATGCGACTCTCGGGACATCCTCTCTTGTGGTACATCACTACAATAAACCATCGAATGATCCGAATCAACCCCAGGTAAATACAGGCTATAGGTTAAGGGGTGCAACAAGAATAAGGGACTGGGCTCGGACACTTTTTCTCTATGTCGAGGAACCTCATAGAACAGAGGTGTTTCGGCGTCTCATAATGGATAAATGCAATTCCGGTAGACCATTTAGGCCACTTTTATTGGTACGGAATGATCCGATTGACCCACCACCCGATGTTGATAAAGATGAATGGGTGGACCCTGACGCAACGTTTTTGTGTGAAGTTTCTACTGAGAGCAAATTATGTTCACCGTTGGCTCTGCAAGAATTGGTTGAAAAATATGCTCCCGAAGGAAAAGGCTTAACAAGTACGGAATTCTGGGAGATTGTGGAAGAGGAGATCGGTTGCGGGAAAAGCTCATTTTATAGATCATTGAAAACAGCGACACTTGGAAAATATCTCAAAAAGATTTCAAAAGGAAAGGGCGTCAGGTACTTTTCACCTTTCCAAAAGGCAGATGATTAGTGAAAGCAATTATCATACCAGTTAAGTTAAAATTATTTAAATATCGCACTAAATTATTGGTGTCAAATTTTGCACATTGGTGTCATGATATTTTGACAACTATGAAATATAATAATATCAGCATATTACGATTGGTGTCACGAAATGCAGATTGGTGTCACGCCAAACTGAAAGCAAAGAGAATTTGCAATATTAAGTATTATTCATTAGGGTTAAGTATTATTGTTTTCAGAACTAATGAAACCTATAGTAGTTGAGTCTCTCTCTCTCTTTATAAGAGAGAGACACCAATGACACCAATAATTGAGACCAAACCCCTAATGAAAAAAATGGAGGTTCAAAAATGATGACTTGGGATGAAATGAAAAAGGCTGATAAAAGACTATCCCTTCTGGAAAAAGATATCTGTTGCGTGAAGAACGATGGAGAATCACCATGGTTTTGTGCTAACAGGATATGGTTTGAATATTTTAAACCCAGGCTTTTGATGGTCGTCGGATTTGATCGTGTGAGAGAATCAAGGGAGGATTTTGATGATGACTGGTTTTACAGTCCTTCGGCATATGATGTTGCTTACCAATTCCTCTATAATAATTTACCGGCTTGCCGGAACTGCGGCTGCATTTAATTTTAGTTCACCGGAACATATTGATTTTAAAAAATGTTGGTCTTTAGAAAATCTACAACCAATGTGGGGCAAAGAAAATGCAGCTAAACGTGATAAATTATCAAAACCGTTTCAACCTTCATTGAGGTTATCATATGGACCTAGTTAAATACACCGACCGGGCTCTTGTTTTTCAGAGGAATGCCCAAAATTTAGAAGAGCTTCAATCTGTTATACACTCTCTTGCTTATTTTACAAGCAATCTTCCTTGGTTATTCGGAGATCTTTGTATTTATGCAGAAACGAGATTTGGGGAGATGTGGGCGCAAATAATTCCAGAAAACATAATTCGATCTAACAAGACTATGCTTTCATGGGCGTTCATATGCCGACGGATCCCTCAGGAACGAAGGCGATGGGACCTGAGTTTTTCACATTATAAGGAGGTGGCCAAGTTGCCCGATGTCGAGCAAGAGGTTATGCTGGACGGGGCTGAGGCTAACGGGTGGTCGGTATCTGAGTTGCGGAGGCGGATAAAGGGGGAGACCGAGAAAAAACCCAAAACCATCAAGTGCCCGCAGTGCGGAGCGGAGTGGGAGGAATGAAAATGGGATGGCCTGGATATAAATTGCCAACAGACGGCTGGTATCTCTATAGCAGGGGAGGGACGGAAGGGGTGTTTATCCAAAAATTAAGCGACGGTGGCTTACTGCCAGTATTATCTGAGGAGATTGAAATCCCCTCCAGGATATTAAAAGGTTTAGTCGCTGAGGAAATTTGCAGTCGGAAAATACGGCAATTGGAACAAGCCGAGGTGGATGAAATCCTCGGCATGGTATAGGGGGTTGACATATTAGACCAATACAACCTGGCGATGATTACGCCGAACACCAGTTAGCGTACCTGAAGGACGCCCTGAGCCCGGAAGTCTTTGACCTGATCTGCCAGGGAGTAGAGCTATGCGAGGAGTATGGTTGGGAGGTCGGGGTAAGATGGTTGATGGAGGTTGTGGAGTGACCCGCTGGACAAAAGAGGAGTATGAGGCGTATATGGCGAAACGGGAGCGGTTATCGCCTTACCCAAAATATGAAAATCGCCACGTAGAGCGACGATTATGTACAAAAGATGGAGTGGTGGTCCCGGAAAGTCAGAAATCGCAGCCAGCACCCCGAATTGACGCAAATGAGGGCAAAGCTGATGCTAATCATAAACCAATGATTCAATATTTATGGATTCCGGATCGCCTACCTGGTATGAATGAGATTATTTCCATGGCCCGGACGTATTGGGCGGCGTCGGCGGCACAGAAGGCCGATTACACCGATTTAGTTGTGTCATATTGTGAACTGAATCACATCCGTCCGATGAAACGAGTGTGGCTGAGTATCTACTACCACGAGAAAGACAAAAAGCGGGATCCGGACAACATTGCAGCAGGCAAGAAATTCATTCTCGATGGATTAGTTCAGGCCGGGGTGCTGTCCAATGATGGCCATGCTCAGGTTGCTGGATTCGATGAGAGCTTTTGCTTTGACGGTCGGCAGGGCGTCGAGGTAATTTTGAGTGAGGCAGCATTTGAGGCGATTTATCAGCAGCAGGCACAACCAAGAATTCCAGCGGACGCTACCTATCGGTGCCATTTTTGTGGTGCAGAGTTAGACAATAATTTTTTGCGGTGTGATGACTGTCAGTATGCAGGGTAGCACCATATCAGGTAAAATTATGACCGAAGAACAAACTCCATACGGATTCGCGAAGCCTGCCCGATATCGAGATGATGAATATCTCGACTGGGTACGGATGCAGCCATGTTGCGCGTGTGGGCTGGGTCCCCCGAGCGACCCTCACCATGTTGCGGTCGATGGTCAGGCTATGGGATCGAAACCAAGCGATCTCTATGTGATTCCCCTATGTCGTATATGTCACACCAAGTTGGAGGCGGGGGAGAGGATATTGACGCGGGAAGAGCAGTATCGAGTGATTTGCCGGTTATTGGCAGGATGGATAAAATCATGAACCATGGGCGGGACTGTATTAACCCAGATGGGGATTTGGGGTGGTAGAGAGCGAGCCCGCCCATGGAAAGGATTTAATGCTCCCCTACCACAGACCCAAAGGGCCAGTAAAGAAGTGCGAGAAGGGATCAACCGAATTCGAGCGGATTTTGAGGTGTGCGAAATGAAATTTTTTGAGGTCCTAGGATATCTAGCATACAGAGAGGAATGGGAGAACAACCCAAGAACATTTACGCCAACCCAGAACTGCTAAAATAGGAGGCCACCGTGGAAAAACTATTTGTTATTTTGGACGTAGTCAAAGATGATTATGCGTTTGCTAAAACAGATGAAATTAAGAAATATTTGCCAGCCGATGGTAAAAAATCTGGAGAATTCACTGAGGTCTTACACCTGAATCCATCCAGGGTCATCCCTGCCAGTCGGCTGCGGTATGGACTACCGACTCCGGGAGAAAAATTCTTTGAGCTAATAGATGGCGGCGGAGGATGGACGGAGCCACTCGTGAATTTTACAAATCAGGAGCTTCTTTGTCTACGTCCAGAGCCAGAGCCCAAGTCTGTAATAGACGAAATAATGGAAGAGTGCCCGTTTGATGAAGAGGATCAAGAATGGTTTGTGTCTGTCCTGCGCAAAATATTTGAGATTAGTCATAAATCGAAAAAGGAAGGCAGATGACAGCCCTGTCTATCAGATATGGAGGGGAGTTATGATTGTGAACGCAAAAAATTTTGCTGAACTGCAAAAGTTATGTCCGTGTCACGCAAACGATTGTTGCTCTGCGAAGGACTGGCTGCGCTGCCAATTCAGCGAATGCCCGATCGTGTATTGGGTTAAGGCATTGGGCCTGGAAAAGGAATAAAAAAAGCCCGCATTTCTGCGGGCTTTCGGGGGGGGGAGGTCAATTCGTGATATGCGGTTCAAAAGTATCCGGGGCATAGTACGAGTCCCGGCCCATGGCTTCGAGGTCCCGGATGATTTTGAGGACCTCTTTCACCATCATTTTATCGACGTGGTCTATAACGCAACGTCGCGCGATCCCTCAGTTATTATCAGTTTCATTTTTGACCTCCTTTTTGTCGTACCATGTGGAGTATCCACATCGACGACAAGTTTTCACCCAGTGACCGCGCCCAGTAGGTTACTCCACTGGCCACCGCGACACCTGCGATTCCTCGCAGATGTACCACCGGCCCCTGATTCTGATTTTTATTTTTCCGTCCCTGGTCCGGGTGAACTCGTGGAAAAATGACCAGTACTGCCGGCCATTTCGATCCACCCAAACCAAGCCGGGGTTA